>JAYUSZ010000131.1:0-12959 GCA_043755435.1 Bryobacterales bacterium
CGACGGCGGTTTCAAACGACAGCAGGTTGTCGGAAAGAAGATGCTCGCCGCGCTCGACGATTTCATCGGTTACTGGGTCCCGGCTCTCGGTCAGGTACCGGGTCAGCGTCCGAAAGCTCGATTTGCCGTCGCGGCGGCTGCCGGAGATTGGGGCCAGCATCGGTTACCGCCAGAGGATTCCGTTTGTGCAGCAGCTTGCTGCACAATTACAAAGCCCTATTTGTGCAACAGCCTGTTGCACAATTCCCGTACCCTTTGCGGCTTCAACCAGACACGGGAACGCGCCGCACCTGAGGCTTCGCTTTGCTGACCGGAATGGGAGCATCCAAGGATTCGTAGTACTCCAGCATGGCTGCCAGATCGCCGCCGAATCGATCCGAAACCGCTGCCCGGTGCGCGTGAATGTCTTCGATGATGTCGTCATACATCATCGCCTGCCAGGTTGATTCCTTCAAGTTCTTCGGGGGAACAGAGGGTGGGAGATTCGTAGCCATATTCTCGGATGATCCTTTCTGCCCGTCGTTTGATCGAGGCATTGTTCAGGTGCTTGAAGTTCCACGTCATAACAAACTCGCACCCGTAATACGAGGCCACCGCCCAGTGCAGCGCATCCGCCCCTGCTTTGATGGGCAAGGGTCCGCGTGGCGACACAAGCAAGCCAGCCAATTCCAGTATCGCTCGTTCTTGAATCAGCAACTCAGCTTGTTGCAGCAAGCCGAGCCGGACGGCGGCTTCCTCAGAACTGATCTTGCCGTCGCCGATCTCGCAGAATTCATCGAACACCGTTTTGGAGACGCAGAGCTCGTACTTATGACGGGAATCCTGCCACCAGTCCCGCGTCATCTTCTGGCGGCTGCGCTTGGGCTCCTCCTGGCTGGGGTGGGCAATCAGATACCGGAAGAAGCTCGTCTCCAGGTAGACCATCGGTTGGCTCATTGGGATGCCTCTTCCTCCTGCCGGTCGAGCCGCTGGATCGCTTGCTTGATCTCAACCAATACCTCGTCGATGGCGTCCTTCTTGTGCTGGTATTTGGTCGCCAGGTGCTTCTGTAATCCTCCCAGGCGGCGCAACTCGTTGATGACCTTCTCGGTCATCCGGCTCTTCACCGGACGGCCCAGTGCCCGTCGGCGGATGTACTCGCTCACCGTCAGACCGGCCTTCCCCGCCTCGGCCGCCACGGCCTCTTTCTCCTCCGGCAAGATGCGGAGAATGATGACCGCCTCGCGCTTCTTTTTCACCGTCCCGAAGGCCATGGCGCGCCCCCTTTTCCCACGCGCAGAGCGCGGGCGCGGTTCACTTCACAAATCTTGTGGGTACCGTTGTGGAGTAATTGTCCAGCAGCCTGCTGGACAATTCTGCTGGCGGTTTCCCAAAGGGGTCTCGGGGCGAAGCCCTGAGCAAGGTCGTAGACAGGAGAGGACGAGGAGCCGCAGGCGGATTGGACTCGGACGGGTGGATAGTAGGAAGCGAGCATAGCGAGTGAACGTATATACACTACGCGACTTGTCCTGCTATCAGTAGTGCTTTCTGTTTCCATAGTATTTCTCAACACACCCTACTGAAAACTACCATATTGCCTCCGCAACTTCAATATGGTAGCTCTAATCTTAGATGCCCCACTCCAAACGTGCAGCCCTTACACCGGACACCATCGATCAGGCTCGTAAGCGCCTGGCTTCCCTGCCCCCGCCCGTTCCCACTTCGCACACTATCCGCCAAGCCGTCCAGCAACTCCAATCCGAAATCACCGCTCTCCGTGACCAGGGCTATTCACTCGCCCAGATCGCCACCCATCTCAACTCCGCCGGCATCCCCGTCGCCAATTCCACCCTCCGTAACTACGCCTCCCAACCGCAGCGCAAGCGCGGGAAAAATGCTCCCCGGCCCGATGTCCGAAAAGCGCCCGCTCCCCGCAAAACCGCCTCCCCTTCCCCGCCCCGCCCGTCGTCTTCCACTTCCGCCGTCACCCCTCCGCAAAAATCGGCGCCCCTGGGGAAAGCACCTCCGCCCAACCGAGGCCGCTTCACCCCCAAACCGGATCGTAAGGATTTGTAGACCCACCCAAGGAGACCATCATGCCTGTTCCTCTCGTTCTGGTCAGTGGCAGCAAAGGCGGTGTGGGCAAGTCGCTCGCCTCGATGGCTCTGATTGACCATTGGCTGGCCGTTGAACCCGCCAAGCCCGTCTTCCTCGTCGATACCGATCACTCCAACCCCGACGTCTGGAAAGCCTATGGAGACCTGGTGCCCTCCCTCACCATTGACCTCGCCGAACCCGATAGCTGGATCGAACTGGTCAACGAACTCGAACGCCACCCAGATCATCTGGCCGTCGTAAACATGGCATCCATGAGCAACCAGCCGGTCGAACGGTATGGCGGCACTTTGCTCGAAGCCCTCACTCCACTCAACCGGTCCCTGGTCTGCTTGTGGCTCATCAACCGGCAACGCGATAGCGTGGAACTCCTGGCCTCCTTCCGTGACATGATGCCGGGCGCTCTGGTCCACGTCCTCCGCAACGGCATGCTCGGCGGGAAGGAGAAGTTTGAGCTCTACAACGACAGCAAGCAGTGCAAGCAGGTCGAGGCAGCCGGGGGAAAGAGTGTGATGTTCCCGGAGTTGGCGGATCGCGTGGCGGACTACCTGTACACGCAGCGGTCTTCGATTGGTCAAGCGCTGGAGAAATTATCTCTGGGTGACCGCTCGGCGTTGCATCGCTGGCGGAAGCAATGCGCGGCCATGTTTGAGGAGGTTGGCTTGTGAACGACAAGAAGGATTACGCCTGGCTCAAGGAGCGCTACACGGTTTTGACGGGGCGGGCACCGGAGGAAAAAGATCTGGCGCGGTTGATGAAAGTGAAAGACGTGCTGGGGATCGACTACGACGATCCGGCCATCCTGCATCTGCTGGCGTTTGAATTCTACGGGCAACTCTATGAACAGGTGCCCGACAAGATTCAGAAGATCATCACGGAAACGGAGGCCCACGCAAGCAAGCATTTCGAACAGAAGGCCGCTTTGATCGCACAGCAACAAGTGGCTCTGATCACCAAGGCCAGCAGCACATCCCTGGACAAGCTGATTGATGGAGCCAACAAGATGATCGCGGAAACCGGAGATCAGGGGAAGAGGGCGCTTTCGACGTTCATATTGAACGAATTCGCGCAAGTGGTGAAGCCTGGATTTTTTCAGGCGGCGGAAGAAGCTCGACTGGCCACAAGAGATATCCGTGGGTTCGGGAAAAGCCACCGGATGGTGCTGATCGTGACCAGCTCGATCTCTGGTCTGGTGAGTGCCCTGGTCGTTCTGGGCCTGACCTATTGGTTTTGGGGAAGAGCGTAGCCGGGGCAGTTGGATCAACTTCTATACATGTTTGTATAATGTGTATAGGTTTTGAATCATGGCAAAAGAAGCCTCTACGGTTACCCGGTCCCGCGATCTGATGGCTCAGGGCCTAAACTCGCGCTCGATCACAGCGGCGGTTGAGCAAGGCCAGCTAGAGCGAATTAGCCGGGGTCTGTACGCCATTGCGGTCGCCGAAGACCAGATCACCGAGAAGCATACGTTCGTCCAGGTGGCGAAGCTAGTGCCGCAGGGAGTTTACTGCCTGGTGTCGGCGCTGGTGTTTCACGAACTGACCGTAGAGAACCACCGGAAGATGCAGATCGCACTTCCCCGCCCCGCCCATGAAGCCAAAGTAGACATCATGCCGGTGGAATACTTTCATCTGTCGGAACGTCCTTACCTCATAGGGATTGAGGAGCACGAAGTAGAAGGCACCACGGTGAAGGTGTACTCGCCAGCGAAGACGGTGGCCGACCTGTTCAAGTTCCGGAACCGGTATGGAGTGGACCTGGCCCTGGAAGCGCTACGGGAGGTTTGGAGGAAACGGAGAGCGACATCGAAGGAGCTACATCAGTGCGCCAAGGTGTGCCGGGTGGAAAAGCTCATGCGGCCATACCTGGAAGCGGTGATCAGGTGACGCCGAAGAAAAACGTTGGGCATTCGATTCGCCAAAGGCTGCTGAACTACACGAAGTCGAGCGGGCAGGATTTCAACCAGGTGCTACTGCGGTTTGCCAATGAGCGGTTGCTATACCGGCTGGGAAAGTCGGAGTACGCGGACCGGTTTCTGTTGAAAGGAGCCACGCTGTTTTTGGTGTGGAACGAAAGTAAACCGCACCGGCCCACGCGAGATGTGGACCTGCTTGGATTCGGGCCGGAGGATCAGGGCGAACTGCGAAAAGTGTTCGGTGGATTGTGCTTGATGGCGGAAGAAGACGGAATGGAATACGACGCCAGCACAATCGCGGTGAACGCAATTCGGGAGGACCAGCGCTACGGCGGATTACGGGTTGAGCTGAAGGGGAAGCTGCATGGGGCGCGAGTGCATCTGCAAATCGACGTGGGCTACGGAGATGTGGTGACGCCGGGGGCCGAGGAGATCGAGGTGCCAGAAATTTTGCAGGGTCTGGGAGCGCCGCGCTTGAAGGGGTACCCGGTATATACGGTGATCGCCGAGAAATTTGAAGCGATGGTGCAGTTGGGTATGACGAACAGCCGGATGAAAGACTTCTACGACGTGGACTTTTTGCTGGGCAAGTTCGAGTTGGAAGAAGCGGTTTTGAAGGAAGCAGTGCGGCGGACATTCGCGCGGCGAGGGACACCATTGCCGGAAGGCGATCCCGAAGTATTCCAGGCGGAGTTTCGAGAGCAGAAGGAAGCGCTATGGCGGCTGTTTTTGGACCGGAATGAGTTGGCGGGGTTGGATCTGGAGTTCGAGAAGGTTTTGCAGCGGCTTAGCGTGCGGCTGCGGGCAACGCTGAGTTGATGGAAGGTTCGGTCTTGGCGGCGCAGCCGCCCATCATGGAAAAGGTTTTAGCGGGGGTATGGGGGCAGCAGGCCCCCATCTGGAAGTGAAGCTTGTGTTCCTTGTGCAGAAGAGCTTCGGGTCGTTTTCCACAGTTGGAGGAAAGACAACTACAAGAAACTATTACTCTTTACTATTAATAGGGTGACCGTTTCACCGTCCTAAAGGCAGCCCAGGGGTGACCGTTTCACCGTATCAGGGGTGACCGTTTCACCGTGGAAAACTTCCTCTATCCGAGCAGTTTTCCACTGTCCTTCTGAGGCACAGCCAGCCGGTTTGCATGAATCGTAAAGCCGCCCTTGGCGTCCCCAATCATTAGGCCGGGATACAGGGTGGCTATCTTTCTAAGCGCAGCTTTAGCCTTCCGTTTGAAGTCGTCCGTCGTGGCGTAGTCTCCCCCCAGTTGCCGCATCAGAACGCCCCAGGCCGTGAACTGCGGAGGCAGTTTTTTTTGCACGATCACAAAGGCGCGGAAGCAAACCCAGGCGTAAAGATCGAGTGCCAGCGGAGAACGCTTCAGGGCTCTCAGGGCACGCATGTCCACCGGCACCGGCAAGGTAACAAGGGCATCGTAAAATTCCTGCCCCAGTTGAATCCAGCTTTGCCACAGTACGCCCTGTTCTGGAGTGCGCGGGTTCCACCAGAGCTCTCCGCGCGGCGCTACATCCATGTTCAGCCATGCCTTGCCGTGCCGGTGTGGGTCGTCGGTAAAGATCTGCTGGAAGCTGATGCGCGACGCGAACAACCTGTTCATCTGATTGTGCAGGCGTTTGCCGTCACCACGCTTCCCTCCCCCGGTCTCTGGATTCAGGCCAACCTCGCGCATAAATCCCGCTAGACTGCGGCCAAACTGCAAGGTGCGCTTCTCGTCCGTGGTGAGGTCTTGCTGATTCTTGGTCTTCTGCACCTCGGTGGTAATCCAATACAGCAACAAACGCGGGATACTGCCGAAGGGATAGCCAATTGAACGGTCCGCTTCGGCATCCCAACCACGCTGAATGGTCAATGAGCCGTTGCCGGTGCGCCGCGTCCAAGCCTCGACGTTTCCGGGGTCGCTGTGTGGAAGGGTGCATAAAACTAGTTGCCGCGCCATGAAAGCCCGCTCCACGGCGTCCGGAGCCTCATGGATAGCGGCGGCGGCGTCAACAAGTTCAAGCTGTGCGCGAGTGGGCGGGGCGTATTTCTTGGTAAGGGTTTTCATGACGGGGATTTCCCCGACTTGCTTTAGCCCATCCTCGCCACGTCGTTTTCCCATGCCCTTCCTCTTGGTTTCGCTTTCAGGCGATCTGATCGCGCCCGTAGCGCTCGAATAGCAGGTTGACAGCCTCGATCATTAACGCTTGCTGGGTCTTGTCGTGTTCCGCACCGATGAAGGTTAGCTGTTTTTCAGCGGCCTCGGTCAAGTAAACCAGCTTGCCGCGCTTGCCTTCGCGGGATGCTTCGCGGCGGCGGGGTTGTGTCGGCGGCGCGGATACCGGAGTTGCCGCCTGGACTGCTGCTAGTGTCCGTGTTGCCGGTTTTGCAAAGATGGCGTTCAAATCGTTGCTGGATGTTCGGGCTTTGGGCATATGATGCCTCCCTCTTACGCTATCGTGTTATCACGCTTGCGTGGTTGCTCGTTATCATGATAACTTAAAACCTCGTCGAAGGCAATCGAAAAGGGCTGCGATTTCTTGGGCAGCTTTGCTCTCGGGGTCGTATTCATGGACTGCGCGGCAACCAGTCAGCGCGTCTTCAAATGCTGTGCGGCGATGCAAGACGGGTGGTAAGACATTGATTCCTTGCCCTTGAATAACCTCCCGCGCACGCTCGGCTTTTCCTCCAACAGGAGGCGCTTGATTGATCACGACAGCGGCGGCAGTGTTTGAAAGTTTGGCAATCTCGGCAGTTGAAATGAGAGCCTTGAGATCAAATCGGGCAGGGCGGCAAGGAATCAAAACAAAGTCGGCGAGCTTGGCGGCGGTCGCGGCATCGCGGTTGGAATGGGGCGCTGTGTCGATTATCAGGAGTTGCGCCCCGCTTGCTTGGGCCTCCTGTATGGCTTTTGATAGGTTGCTCTCCCGTGCTCGAACGCAATACAGCTTCGGGCTGTCAGGGTCGTTCTCTATGCGGCCTTCGTTCCAGTCAAACGTGCTTGCCTGCTGGTCTAGATCAATCAGAGCAGGGCGTACCTTCCGGGATCTGGCATACGCGGCAAGATGCACTGCGATAGTGCTCTTCCCACTTCCGCCTTTTTGCGCAATGATGGCGAGGATTTTCATTTGAGCCTTCCACTAGCACGATACCACGCTACTGCGGTTGCTAGGTACTGTGATATCTTGATATCAAGATATCACGCTACCGTAATGGATTGCCCTCTCCGTGCACTGGTCGATCCATCACGCTGGCGGAAGCGGAGAGAGTATCCTGTCTGGCAAACGCTCGGGATAGCGGTCCTGAAGCTGCTAATAATAAGCAGGACACGCTTTTCGCGCAGGTAAACACTTTGACGACTCATGCTGACATCAGTAGAAAATTCAACGAAGCAGTGATAGGCTCCCGAAAGGGAGATTGGGATAAGGCGGCAAGTCTTTACGAAACTTGTCTTCAGGAGGCACAAGGCCCAGCCTCTCCGTATACGGGAGACTCCTTAGCGCAGTTTGTCCGATCTGCCGCAATTAACCTCGCACAATTGCGGGTCAGGCAACGTCAGTTTACAGCAGCACTCCATCTTGTGGACTTGGCGTTGAACAACCGTCCCACGGCTTTTGGCACCGCCCTTGCTCTCGCAACGCGAGGAGCGGCGCTTTGCGGCGCAGGAAACCTGGCGGAGGGTCTACCAGTGGTCGGCCAAGCTCTTGAGGCGCAACCAATACATGGCGCATTGACAGCGGCGGATCTCATTATTGACCTGTTCGATCCCGTAGCACCGGTGATCTACATGCCGCTATCGGCAATCCCTTACCGGGTAAAAGTATCAAATATTGTTCCGGATCTTAAAATCCGGACTTTTGCATCGCACGACGGTGTTGACTTGCTATCGTACGCGGAGCAACTAGTCCTTGGGGTTATGGAACAAAGCCGCGAAAGGGATGTACTGGGAGACGCATATGAGCATCTTGGAAGGATCAAGAAAAAGTGTCGCAATAGAGAGGAGGCACGCAACCTCTTTCAGAAGGCTAAAGAGCTAGGCTCCCGTTCCGGCGACCCAGACAGACACTTGGCCGACCTGGATCGGAAGGAGCCACCCCCTAGCGACCAGAAGGGTGGACTTTGGCGTCGGCTATTTGGATCACGATCCTAAATAGGACAGGTGTACCTGATTCAGATTACAATTTTCTCGACCTCATTGAGAGACACCTCGTCGTCGCGGCGGTCGTAGAGGCCGGTCGTGCGTGCTGATTCGTGGTTGGCCATCTGCTGCGCAACTTCGAGTCGCCCGCCGTTCTTCAGGTACGTCGTGATGCCGGTGGCACGAAAGGTATGGCAGCCGATTTTGGTTTTGATACCAGCGGATTCGGCACGGCGACCGATCATCACGTATACATCGGGCTGCCTCATCGGCGTGCCGCTCAGTTCCTTGCCGGTGCGGCTGGTCACCGACTGGAAGAGCGGGGAAGTGGGAGTCTTCTCCAAACCCGCCCCGGCAATGTATTCGTCGAGGTACTTCTCGAGGTTGTGGTGACAGACCAGGCGGTGAAACTTGCCGCCCTTTTCGTGTAACTGGACGTGGCCGCGGCGGCCCTGAACAAAATAATCCTCTACCTCCATTTTGATCACCGCACCGACGCGAGCGAACGTGTAGACCATCAGCGCAATCAACGCGCGATCGCGGAGTCCGATTGCCGTGGAGATGTCGATGGAATCGAGCAGCGTGCGCGTCTCCTCGGCCGACAGCACGCGCGTCTTTCCTTTTTTTACGGAATGCTTGGGCCCGCGGACGGGCGTGGCCGGGTTCGTTTCCATCACCTGGCCGATCACCAGCCAGTTGAACAGCATGCGTAGCGCCGCCAAATGCTGCTTGACGCTCGGTGCGGCCAACTCGCCGCCCAAATGCTCGACGTAGGCGGCCACATGCACTGGCTGCACATGCTCCAGATCAAGCTTGAGTGACTCACACCAATCCGAGAACCGGCAAACCGCCTTTAGGTAAGCCTTGCGCGTATAAGCGTTGCGGATGTTGGCCGTAAAGAATTCCCAGAAACGCTTTTGGGATTTGGCCGTCGCCAAGAACAGGGCAGGGAAGTGCTGCCCTGCAACCACGCCTGCCCCGCGTGGGGAAACGATTACCTCGCTCACGGCTGGATCTCGGCGGTCTGCGCGGCAAAGAATGTGTCGTTGTCGGAGCGGATCTTCATCCATTCGGCTTCGAGCACTGGGGATTCTTTGTCCCACCAGCGGTCGGGTGTAGGCATGAGGGTGAAAACCTCCTGCCAAACAGGCTACCTGGCTCAGGCCCATATTGTCAATGATAAAAGATATTATCATTGCTGAAATAAATTCCACGTGCGGCGTTAGCTGTACAGGCGCGACAGTCCTCTGTCGCTCGAAAGGAGAACACTTATGATCACCCTGAAATGGTTCGCTTGGAAGGTTCGCATGTTTGTGCTCATTCCAGCTCTCGCGAGCTTCCTCATCTTCACCCCCAGCCTCTTGGCTCAGTCCAGCAGCTACTACATTGTGCTCGATCTGTCTACCAGCACCGAGGCTAGCCCCCAGTGGACTGCCGCCGCCGAACAACAAATTTTCTCTCAACTCCAATTTGGAGACAAGATCACGATTCTCCCGGTTCGTGGGTCTGATCTCCTCTCCGCCCCCTTATTGGATGAGACCATCCCCATAATTCTGCCGTCGGACGGTCTCAAGAAAACGATGGAAGCCAAACAAAAGCGCAAAGCTGTTCGCGAGGCTGGGCGCGCTGTGATCGCGTCGGCGCTGGCCACGCAGCCTCGGTCAAACGCGACTGCGCTTATCGCGACATTCGGGCGCGTGCGGGTTGGCAACCGTACCCGTATCCTCGTGCTCAGCGACGCCCTGGAGTCTACAAAGCAAACTGTTGACCTTGAGCGCACCGCTGTGACTCAAGAGAACGTCAGCGCTCTTGTGGCTAAAGCCCTGAAGGGGGCCATGCTACCGCACGGTATTGCTGGTGCCGAGGTCGGGTTTGTGTTGCCTGGCAATTTGCCAAAAGTGGTGCCTGCCAACTCGGCCCCCCAGTTGCGATTGTTCTGGGACCTGGCAATCCGCAGCCTCCATGGAACTTTAACTTCCCTCGATTCGCAGATCATCCCCTGGAAATGACCTTCAACCCTCAACGTACAAAGGAAACACACACATGAACTCGATCCAGAAACTCGATCAAGAGATGGCGCGCAAGGCGGCAAACCTCGGTGCAGCACGCGCCCCTTACAGCCCTGATTCTGACGCAGCACGCTTAGCCCTCGCCAGCTTCGGCTGCACCGCATCTTCTATCGTGGGGTCGCTTGCGACGGTCACTGTAGAGAAAGCTGGTCTCGCAACGCGCCGCTCAGAGGTGATAGCTCATCGCACCAAAACGACAGCAGAGGCGCTTGCGAACCTTGAACGGTCAATCACACATCCCGGCGTCATGCTGACCATCGTTCTCACCGCAACGCTTGTCGGATTTTCGCTTCGCTTGGCTGATTGGCACCTTTGGGTGATTTTGGCCCTCGGATCGGCTCTCGTCGCCGTGCTCGTGCGCCCGTTGTACTACGTAACCGCCTGGGCGCCAGCAAAGTCCGAACCACGCGCAAGTGCGTCTCCGTGCAGATAATGAGCGGCAGTAGATGCGGGATAGTTTGCTACGAGCGTCTCGGTCCACTTCTTCCAGGCGGCGCGATCTGGCTCGGTCGTCGCCGATCCGAAGCCGCAAACACCAACGTCCGCGTCGTTTGCTGCAATTCCAGCGTGCGCTTTAAGTAAACGTCCCTCGGCAGACGCCACCAAGGTCGCGTTCGCACCAACGGCGGCAGACACATGCGCCCAGTCTCCATTGGCGGCCAGAGCGGAAATGTCCGAGCCCGCAGCGAATGCGAGCACCGGCCCAAAGAGCAAGATCATCATTTTCATATTGGGTGCTTTCTCCTTTGCTTCATGAATCGATTTGGCTGGCCTCTTTCGGCCTGCGCTGTAGATTCAACGCAGAATCCATAAAAATTTCACCTAAATTTTCAAACAGCCCTCTGGAGAGATCTCACCTATGTTGTGTTTGGGGTTGTTTGAGGTCAAAACGGTGAATCGGTTGAGGCACAGATAGACCACAGAATCAGTAACTTAGACTAGGTCCCCAACGAAGTGCGTAGCCTTAGCGAATAGTGAAGCATCGAGGCGACGTGGAACGCCCCTCGGCCAACACACCCCGTAAAGAAGTCAACGTTCCATACCACGCTCACGCGCCACTACTCGGCCTTTTTGGAGCTGAAGGGCGTGCTGGTATACCTGATGCATAGTTTGGTCCGCGAATTCCACCCGCAAGCCGTGCTTGGCTGCTGTGAGTGCGATCTGCTTCTTTTGCTCGTCCGTTCCTGTCACTTCAAGCCGCATCCCGAACTTCTGCACCGCCATTTCGAGTCCGGCCACCATCGTGACCTCGCGCTGGTCCAGCAGATGGATCTTCTGCCCCACATCGAGTAGCGCCGACTTGCCATCTATCAAATAGCTGACATGGCCGGTGCGCTGATCGACCTTCCCTTTAAGGGTCTGGAGATCCGTGAACAGCTTGCGACGCCGTAGTGAATCCGCCATGTCCGGCGTGTCACTCCACTCCCGCCAATCTCCGCCTCCCGCGCCCTGGAAGCTCACCCCGCCGACGCGGTCCCCATTCTCCTGGGCGCGCCGTCGATCTTGGTACAAGAATCCTCGAAGCTGGCTGATCGCGGCGGAATCTCCTTGTGCGGCGTGATCAGCCACCCAATCCCGATAGTTCTTCGGCTGGCGTGCCGCACGTTCTTCGGCCAAACGCTGTTTCACGGCGGCGCGCTCCCGAACCGCCTCGGCCGCCAGAACGGAGCGGATCGCGCGCTTCTCGATGTAGCCGACACTCAGCGTCTTTACTTCGGCCCGTTTCGCTCGATGCGTTATGGCGAGCTTTCGCAGTTCCTCACCGGCGCGACGCCGGTGCATGGCCGTCTCTTTCCCGACTTCCGTTCGATACTGGCGGTACTCGCCCTTCAACCTTACGCGATCCGCGGCGCGCTCGGCCCGTCGCTCGGTTCGCCTTTGAGGGTCGCGCTTCGGCTGGGGCTGATACGTCTGCTCGGCCTGGCGCACCTCGACGAATCGCTTCGGTGTCTCCCACGGCCCCAACTGCTTCTCTACTTGGGCGCGATTCTCTTTGCCGGAGAAGTTATCCCGGAATACGCTCGACGCTTTCACTCGCAGGTCGCTGTTGATCGCGCGGATCGTGTAGCCGCCCTGTTCGGCCTTCTCCAATTCCAGGCCCTGCTTCTTGAGAAGCACATGCACGTCCTGCCAATTCTGGCCACCCTGACGCAGCAGATCCCGGAGCGCTTTGGCCGGCGCTCCCTTTGCGTAAGCCTCCAGGCTCTCGGCATCCTGGAAGTGCTCGACCTTCTGCGCCACGCGCCCGACACCGGCCCATTCCCGGTGGGCCGTCATGTCCTCTCGCGAGTTCTTCACCGCCCTCCCGAGCTGCGCATCCCACCGGTACAGGCCTGGCGATGGCTTCCACCCTTGCGCGTGCTCGATCTCCCGCAGTGATTTGTCGAGCTCGCGCTTGCTGAAGCCAGGATAGTGGGCCCGGTACGTCTCCGGGTGAATCCGGTTGATCAGAACATGGACGTGGAAATGCTCGCGGTCATCGTGCGCCACAACTAGAAACTGATGCTCCTCAAATCCCAGATCCTTGATCGATTTTCGCGCTGCCTCTCCCCATTGCGCCTGGCTAGGCCGCTCACCTGGCCGCCAGCAGAGTTGGTAGTGATAGACAGGATCAGCGACGCGCGGATTCTCA
Source organism: Bryobacterales bacterium (assembly GCA_043755435.1). Taxonomy (GTDB): domain Bacteria; phylum Acidobacteriota; class Terriglobia; order Bryobacterales; family Bryobacteraceae; genus JANXSF01. Next base: position 12,840 of record JAYUSZ010000131.1, read on the forward strand.
AAAGCCACCGACCTCATTTCCGCGACGGCGGTTTCAAACGACAGCAGGTTGTCGGAAAGAAGATGCTCGCCGCGCTCGACGATTTCATCGGTTACTGGGTCCCGGCTCTCGGTCAGGTAC
>JAYUSZ010000132.1:0-5070 GCA_043755435.1 Bryobacterales bacterium
GGTATTGACGTCTACCGCCAAGGCGTCGCCACCAGCCTTTCGCAGTCGTCTCTGCGAATATTGGAGCGCTTCCTGAATGTGCTCCCAACCGTAACAATCCGGGAAGGTCAACGGGTGAAGATCTACCTTTCCGATGACCTTCTGCTTCCGGCGTACGAAAACCATCGCATGCCCGAAGACTTGTAGGAGATTTCCAATGATTCACTGGCTGCATAAGTACATATTCAAGGGGACGAAATGGGTGCTGATCGGCACCGTCATTACTATCCTCTATCTTTGGTTCCAGCAGTACCAGCAGTACCAGCATCAAGCCAAATAGAGAGGTCCAATATGAAAAAGCTTAGAGTTCGAACACTCGTCGTGTGTCTGGCCATAACGCTCATGCTCGTGCCGCCAGCAAGAGCCTTTTTGGGGTTTGGAGACATAGTGTTTGACCCGACGAACTTTGAACAAGCTGTCCGGCAACTTTTGCAAATGGAGCAACAGTATTTGCAATTGGTTCAAACCTATCGGCTGTTGAATGAGCAGTACGACCATGTGCGCCGCATGGCACAGCAGGTCCCTGTAGATATGCGAACTCGCTACCGCGCGCTGCCCACCGAGTGGCGATCATCCAATGCAACCAACACGTTCGGAACCACCGGGGCTTGGATTGCCAGCGTCAACAAGGGAATCGGTATCGCGGAAGCCTACGACCGCGCGATTGAGCGGCTCGAGAAATATGGAAGTGGGTTCCAAAACATCCCGAGCGACCAACAAGACCGCGTGAAGTCAACCTATGCAACTGTCGAACTGACCGATGGAGCCGCACAATCGGCGATGGATACGATTGGCCGCCTGCGCGCCAATGCCCCCAACGTCGAACGCGCCATCCAAGGTCTCGAAGACGATTCGTTGTCCAGTGATCCGGCCATGAACACGGAAATTGCGGTGCTCAACAAGATCAACGCCGCAGGTCTGGTCGCCAACCGGAATGCGCAGGATACAAACAAGCTGCTTGTCGCGCTCACCGAGCAACAAACCGTTCAAGCCAAACGCATCCGTGACGCGGAAGCCCGAGCCATCAACCAACATATTCGATTCGTTGCCGAAGGACGCACGGCAATTACATCGCAAATTTCAGGCACCAGTGCCGCTATGGCCAATTGGCGGATGCCCTAACGAGGAACCATGCAAACAGGATCCATGAACGACCTTTTCGCGTTTCTTCTCCAGTTGATGACCGAGCACGCAAACCAGTTCCAATCCTTGGGCAACAATATGTTCCGTGGTTTTGCGCTTATCATGATTTCCTGGTACGGCATCAAAAGCGCTCTTGCTTCGGCATCCGGTGGGACAGGCCCGCTGTTTCACTTCGACAACTTCGCAAGCCTGCTCTTAACGATTTCTTTTGGGTTCGGCATGATGACCTACTACAGTCAGCCCATCCCCGGATTTGGCATCAGTTTCCATAGATTGATCACCGACCAGGGTCTTGATCTGGCCAATCAATTGAATCATTCCATGGTTCAAGAACTCTTTGACCGCTTCGGAAACCTCTATTTCGGGCTTGAGCAACCAAGCATCTCAATCGCCTTCAATGTGGTTGAATTGATTCGGTACGCAGCAACGGCCCTCTGCCTAATTGTCGCCATGTCGGCAGTATTTGGCGTCATCGCATTTGGCTATGTGGCCATGGCCGTCGCTGTGCTGCTAGGTCCAGTATTCATCCCCTTCTTCATCGTTCCTGAACTGGAATGGCTCTTCTGGGGATGGCTGAAGTCTCTCATCCAATACTCCTTCTACCCGGTGGTTGCCAATGCCTATCTTTTTGTGTTCGGCCATGTATTGATTCGTTTCGTTGACGCGCATCCGCCCCCTTATGACGGTGCAGCGGTTGCCGTGTTCTTTCTTCCACTTCTGATGCTTCTGGTTGCATTTACCTTCGGGATTCTAAAAATCCCTTCGCTAGTTAACTCGCTTTTCACAGGCCGGAGCGGCGAGTCGGCCGTTCCAACGCTCTAAGGAGATCCTTCATGGCAGATATCAGTTTGATGATCCCAGTGCCGGATGAACTACAAGGTGCGCGAGATCTTTTCTTGGAACAAAACGCATCTACGGCGGTCATGAATACCTACCTGCGAATTGCGTTGACAGCGGTCTCGGCGGTTGCTCTGGGGCTGCTGGCCCTCTTGATCAAGGATCACCAAGCCGCCCGCGACGTCAAGATCGTGGTTGTGCGCGTCAATGAGATCGGACGCGCCGAAGCCGTTAACTATACGCCAGGTCCATACAAAGTGCAGGAAAGCGAATCGAAATATTTTCTCGCTCAGTTCGTCCATGACCACTACGGCAGGATGCGGGCGACGATGAAAGAGAACTTCGCGCGATCACTTTTCTTTGTTGAAGGCCGCATGGCTGAAGAGATCATGGAACGTCAGAAGCGGACCAAAGCCCTCGAACCATTCCTCTCCGGTCAGACTGACGAGATCGACGTTCAGGTAAAGAACGTGGCCATTGAAGACATCCGCAAAGCTCCGTATCATGCCACGGTTGATTACGAAAAGATCTACTACAACCCTTCAAGCCACCAGGAAGTTCGCCGAGAGCGCTATGTAGGCAACTTCGTTTTTGCGGTCAAGGAACAGGTCGCAAACGCCATGATCCCAGTCAACCCATTGGGTCTCACCATTACCTATTTCCGTGAAGACCAAGCATTCGGGCAAACACCATAATGGTTGCAAACGCCATCTTCGCAACCGCCATGATTCTGCTAGCACTCGGGCTCTTTCTGCTAGGGGAATGCAGGTTCCTCATTCCCTACCGGGATCTTCTATTGGGCCAATATGCAAAGCCGATCGCTTTATATGCGGCTTGTATGTTCGTCAACTTGTTTGCGGTGATCTTTGCCATCAACAGACGGCTGTTTTTGAAAGATACCGGAAGGAAATTGGCCCATGTCGGAAAGCAACTTCACTCAGGATCACCTATCGCAGCCGAACTGTCGGAACGACTTCGGGAGTAACTATGGATCGTGACTACAGCCCTGACCCGCGCCCTAAAGACGAGTTTCTGGCGCGGGATCGACAAAAAGAACACCCACGCGAATTAGCCAAAGACCGCTACGTTGTTTCTGACCGCGCTGCTGCAACTTTGGTTGAAGTTGGCAAGTTCCGGACGGTGGCAACCGAAGACATGAAACAAATCCGGTACCAAGGAAAAGCAGCGGAACTGGATTCAGATTTGAGGTCTTTGAAAGCCCAAGGGCTAGTGAAAGAGCGAACGGCGTTTACAGCCAAAGGCCGACAGGAGATAAAGGTGCTTGTCCTTACGAAGGCCGGTAAACGATTTGCGGAATCGAAACGGCCTGAACAATCCCAAGAGGTCTATTCCGGATTCGTAAAGCCTGCTGAAGTGCCGCACGACGCTGCCATTTACCGCATGTTCCAGAAGGAATCGGCGATGATCGAATCAAACGGAGGGAAGGTTAGGAGAATCGTTTTGGACTATGAACTAAAACGCCGTATCTACTCGCCGCTCGCTAAATCACGGGATCTTCCGCCAGCGGAATACGCCAAACTGCAAGTGGACACGGCGCGCGCTAACTATCTGAAAGTTGTTGACGGAAAGATTCCACTCCCCGATCTTCGGATTGAGTACGAGACCGCCGAAGGGGATATGACTCGTGTTGATTTGGAGCTAGCTACGCACCACTACCACGGAGCGCAGCTGCGTATGAAAGCCGAAGCGGGCTTCAAGTTATACGGCGATTCCGCCGCCATGCGGCGTACTGCTGTGTTTGAAGAACGGGACCTTATGGCCTCTATATTTTCTCTCTAGGAGCATTTCTTGACCTGGAAACCCATGACCGAAACCGATCAAATCGAAGCACTCACTCAGGTCGGTTACACCGAATTGGAAGCCCGCTTCTTGCTCAAGGTGGCACTGCATAGCGGCTACTTCTTGCGCCGTCAAGCTACGCCATTCTTCAGCGGCAATGCTTGCGCTTCGGTTGGAGCATTCATCGAAAAGCTCTTCGAAAATGGACATGTCACTGCCATTGCCTTTGATCCTGACACCCACCTGTACCATCTGGCCAACCGAACGTTTTACGCACTGATTGGCGAGGAAGACAACCGAAACCGGCGCATGAAAGAGGCGTCCACGATAAAGACCCGCCTGATGCAACTGGACTTCGTTCTTGGGCAATCACAAATGCAGTTTCTCGCAACAGAGCCTGTGAAGCGCCACTACTTTACGGCGGCTCGCAGCATTGAGGAGACCCTGTTGCCGTATAGGGTTTACAATGGCCGCCACACCTACCCGGCACGGCGCTTCTTCATTGAAAAGTATCCGATTTTCGTGACGGAGGGGGCCAATTCCGAAGCAATTGTGTCCTTCTGTTTCGTTGACGAAGGCTTCACCACCATGTCTCACTTTGAACTTTTTCTAAGCCGCTATTCCCGGCTTCTCACAGCCTTGGGCAACTTTCAGATTGTTTATGTTGCGGCACGCAAGAAGCCCTTTGGACAAGCAGGCGCGGTGTTCGAAAAGTACCTGAACAAATGGCAGGCCGGGATGAATGCAACCGATTCACTTCTTCAACGGTTGCGCAGTTATTTTTCCGTTCGCCTCCAATACGACAACAAGGAGTTCGCCGCGCTTGACCGGGTTACACTAACCGAGCTTCGGGCCGCTCGAAACGAATTCTCTGGTCCGGAAAACGAAAGACTTTTTGACGCTTGGAAGACCGGTGGCGATACTGCATTGCGGCAACTATTCGCCCCAGAATCAGTGAGCCGACAAGCCTTGCAAGGCTCGTTTTCAACCCACTATTTGGAGCACAATTATGATTTTCTTGGAACCATTACATCCCTGTAGAAACACCTGGGCGGCACAGTGGGCGGCACTTGGGCGGCCGAGCGCTCGCATTTTTGCTAGAGCGGCGCAAATGTATAGCTCGCTCTCGGCGAAAGGGCTGATATGCGCCTCAAGATCAACTACTTTCCAGACCGAACGACCAATCGGAGGAGTGCTAGCGTGGGCGGGAGCGACCCCGGTTTTGGGCGGCAGACATTCGTCTTTGCCCAA
>JAYUSZ010000133.1:0-12910 GCA_043755435.1 Bryobacterales bacterium
TCAAAGTTGTGGAAGTCGGCATTTTGCACTGGGCCAGAATAGTAAAGGTGCGAACGCTGACCGTCGCCCAGTAGGCATCCATCGTCAACCTTCCACGAAGATTTGTTTTCGCTGGCAGTCCAACCGCTGAGGGTTTTACCATCAAACAGATTTTGCCATTCTGTGGATTGAGCAGGTAATACTTGCAGGGCAAGTCCAGCAGTGAAGGCACGGCGCGAGATTAGCTGATGTTCCATGGGAACCATCTTAGCTTGGCTGGGGTGATGCTTGGCGGGTTGGCTTTCAAACCAAACCCGCCAATAAACTTACTTATTTTTCCCGGCAGCCGCAGCAGCAGGAGGCACTATCGGTGCTTCCACCGCATCCGGTGTTCCCGGCAATCCAAGTAACTTGCGCAGTTCCACGTCAATCGTGCCATACATGTCACGATTCTCCTTCAGAAACTGCCGCGCATTCTCACGGCCTTGACCAATGCGTTCCCCACGGAAACTGTACCAGGAACCGGATTTCTCAATCACATTATGTTCCGAAGCCAAGTCAATCAAATCGCCTTCCTTGGAAATGCCTTCGCCGTAAATAATATCGAATTCAGCTTCGCGAAATGGTGAGGCAACCTTGTTCTTCACAACCTTCACCCGGGTTCGATTTCCCGTCACCGTATCGCCGTCTTTAATAGCCGCAATGCGGCGGATATCGGCCCGCACGCTGGAATAAAACTTCAACGCTCGTCCACCCGAGGTGGTTTCCGGATTGCCAAACATCACTCCAATCTTTTCGCGAATTTGGTTAATGAAAATCAGGCAAGTATTCGACTTTGACACCACACCGGTAAGCTTGCGCATGGCCTGCGACATCAACCGCGCCTGAATACCCACAAACGCATCACCCATTTCGCCGTCGAGTTCCGCTTTCGGCACCAATGCCGCCACCGAATCCACAATCAAGACGTCCACTGCACCCGAAGCAATTAAGGTGTTGGTGATTTCCAGCGCCTGTTCTGCATGATCGGGCTGCGAAACCAGCAAATTGTCGATATCCACACCCAGTTTCCGGGCATAGATGGGGTCCAGTGCATGTTCAACGTCGATAAAGGCCGCCACACCTCCGCGCTTTTGAGCTTCCGCCACAACCTGCAAAGCCACCGTGGTCTTACCGGAAGATTCAGGTCCAAAGATTTCAATAATGCGCCCCCGTGGAAATCCGCCTACGCCAAGCGCGTAATCGAGGGAAATGGAGCCGGTGGAGATAGCCTCAATTGGCACCACCGCTTCCTTCGACCCTAAACGGACCACCGAACCCTTGCCGAACTGCTTTTCCAGTGCGCCAAGCGTTGCAGCAAGTGCTTTTATCTTCTCTTTGTCTTCCATTTGTTTGATATTTTCCTCGGAAAGTCGATTATACGCGATCATGGATGCCTCACGCCTCCTTCTGCCTAATCTAATAGTGTTTCGCTGTTTGTTCGCCTAGATTAGCATGGGTTCGGTACTTTCGCAAGAAAATTCTCATGACGTGTTTTACAACCTCTGCTAACCTAAACGTGGAACAGGGGTTGAGGCATGACCACATTAATAAAAGACATTCAATATGCATTTCGCAGCATGGCGAAAGTGCCGTCGTTTACACTCACTGCACTCGCTGCTCTGGCTCTTGGCATTGGCGCTAACACCGCCGTGTTCAGCGTCATCAACGCAGTTCTTCTCCGACCTCTGCCTTACGCAAACCCCAGTGAATTGGTAGCCCTGTTTGAAGTCAGCCCCAAAGTAGGTCCATTCAAAATCTCCGCAGCCAATTTTCAGGATTGGAAACAGCGCCAACATTCCTTCGCCAGTCTCGGCCTGTTCCGAGAAACTTCGGCGGTATTAACCATGGGTGATTTTCCTGAAAAAGTGGATGCTGCTGACGTTTCCCCCGGCGCGCTAGCGGCTCTTGGAGTGCAGCCAGCGGCAGGCCGTCTGTTCTCAAATGAGGAAGAAAAGCCCGGTGCCGATCGCAGTGTTCTAATTTCCAACAGCCTATGGCAGCGCCGCTTTGCCGCCAGCCCGCAGACCCTTGGCTCTACATTGCAAGTGAACGGTGCCGATGCCCGCATCGTTGGAATCCTCCCAGCAAATTTCACCCTGCCCGAAGTGAAAGCCGAACTGCTCGCGCCGCTCACCATCACGCCAGACCTGCTCTCCCTGCGCCGCCGCGGCAACCATAATTTCAAAGGTGTTGCCCGACTGGCTCCTGGCGTTTCAAAAGAACAGGCCAACTCCGAACTCCAATCCATCGCCAAGCAATTGGCCACTGAATATCAGGATCTGAACAACGGTTGGGGTGCCATGGCCGTTCCACTCAGCGAACACATTGCAGGTAACGTGAAGCCCACTTTGCTGATCTTACTCGCCGCAGTTGGTTCCGTATTACTGATCGCTTGCGCGAACGTAGCCAACTTACTAATTGCCCGCAGCGGTTCGCGCCAAAAGGAGATCGCAGTACGCACAGCGCTAGGTGCAGGAGCGTGGGATCTGGCTCGTCAACTGCTGACCGAAAGCCTTACCCTGGCCCTTTGCGGCGGATTATTAGGGCTACTGCTGGCAGCCTTCAGTCTTCGCGGACTTACCACTTTAGGCGCATCGTTCCTGCCCGTTGGCACTGTTGTTAGTTTGGATTGGAACGTAGTGTTGTTCACCTTTGGCATCTCCATTCTCACCGGTATCATTTTCGGACTTGTACCATCGTTGACTGCCGCCCGCGTGGATCTGAACACGGTGCTCCGCGGAGCTGGTCGCGGCTCCATCGGCGGCATTTCGCAAGCCCGCTTGCGGTCCGCCCTCGTAGTAGCCGAGGTTGCCCTTTCCATGCTGTTACTCACCAGCGCTGGCTTGCTGTTTCGCAGCTTCAGCCAATTGCAGAACGTGGACCCGGGCTTCAAAACCGCCCACGTCATCACCGCCAAGGTCAGCCTGCCAGCCAAACAATATCCTGGCCCGGCAGTGCCAGCTTTTATGGAACAGTATGTGCAAAAGCTCCGCCAATTTCCTGGTGTCAACTCCGCTGGCGTTGCTCGCGATGTGCCGCTAGCTCCGGGCAATCCCACTCTCAATTTTGAAATCGAAAATCGCCCCGCACTGCAAAGTAGCGATCAGCCAGTAGCCAGCTTCCGCGTCGCCAGCTCCGGCTTCGCCGAAACATTAGGCTTGAAACTTGTTGCAGGGCGATTCTTCCAGCGCGGCGACGATAGCCCCGCATCGAACCCCGTGGCTGTGATCAACGACCCCTTCGCCAAGAAATATTTCCCCGGTGAAGACCCCGTAGGCCGCCGTATCAAAGCTGGTTTCGACGATAGCCCCTGGAGCACTATTGTCGGAGTCACCGGCGAAGTTCGCTACCGGGGCTTAGATCAAGCCGCCACCCCGGAAATTTACTATTCCTATCATCATGTCTCCGCCGCCATGATGAATATGATTCTGCCAGCTATGACGGTGGCCCTGCGCACTGAAGGCGATCCCACGCAACTGAGCTCCGGCATGCGCTCCGAACTCCGTCAATTGAATCCCCAACTGGCGCTATCGGATTTACGAACCATGGAGGATATCGTATCGGGCTCCATCGCAACGCCACGCTTCCGCACGGCCCTAATCCTGCTATTCGCCGCACTGGCACTACTGCTGGCGGTGATTGGATTATACGGAGTAATTTCCTATTCCGTGTCGCAGCGCGTCAACGAAATCGGCGTGCGCTTAGCAATGGGCGCAGCCAAGGCTGACATTGCAAAATTGATCGTGGCACAAGGAATGAAACTGACCGGCATTGGGGTGGTGATAGGTCTAATAGCCTCATACTTCGCCGCCCGCTCCATGCAGACGCTCCTGTTCGGAGTTACACCGCTGGATTGGCCAACGTTTCTGGGTGTGCCATTGATCATTGGGTCTGTGACTCTTGCTGCCTGCCTGATTCCAGCGCTAAAGGCAGCGCGCATTGACCCACTGCAAGCACTCCGCCAGGATTAAATTCGACACACAGCGGAGTCTATTCGCTCTACCCATGTCAGCGGTTCAATCAATGATTGTGAGCTTTAACTTCCCGTTCAAGTTCTTCGGCAAATGATTCAGCATCCCGTTCAGCAATAAACTCTTTCTGACCGGGCATTTTGTTGACAATATTCTGTGCCTTGATGAATGTGCTTTGAAGTCGCTCATCGTGCGGTTCTCCCAATAGCATGTGAATCTTGAAGCTCTCACTACTATCATTGAGACTGGTGGCGCGCCCAACCCACCGGTTCGCCTTTTCAAGAATTGATCCACCATCGACCATATCGAATGACACTGGTTCATACACGTGCCACACTTTGTTCTTCCATGCCAGACCAAACTCATAGTCGTAGCTGGAACCGGTGATTCGCTTGGGCTTCAAGTGTTCTGTCAAATGTCTCTGTTCGAGTGGTCCCTTAAACACCCGCCAAACATCGTCATCGTTTCTCCGAGTCGTCTCCGAACGGATGGCGTATCGTTCGACATACCGGTCGAAGAGTTCGTTTAATGTTTTTTCAAGATCGTGAGATATGCCGACACCGGCTGGTTTAGAAAATTGAATGGTACTGTCGTCGGCTGGAAGAACTCTTGCTAGAAGTTGTTGGATGCTTCTCCCAGTCTCAAAGGGAAGTTCTCCAGCAAGGCTTTTGCCAATCGCATTTACTTGTTCTTGGATGTAGTTTGTCAGTTGGCGGAAGCGGTTGCCGTCAATTTTTGTGAACGCATAGCGTATTCGCCCATAGTGATTGGTGCAAATGGCACGAAGAAATCCAGCTTGTTGGGAGTACACTGCAACGCCTATGTTTACAAACTCCTGTGTTACAGGATCGTGGATATATCGCAGGACGCTGAAGCTATATGGGGTTCTCATGCAAGTCTCCTTCGAAGTTCTTCAGCAAAAACCGCTGACTGACCAGCCACTGCGGTCAAGTGGTCGCTGATCTTCGACAAATTACTATTGTTCCACTCATTTGGAACTTCTGCCATGATCTTTGGAAGCTCAGTATCCGGCATTGCCTTTAGTAAAGTCGTGAACAGGCTCAAATCAATCTCTTTTCCTTTGAGTCGCTTGAAAAATACGTGATCGGACAAATAGTTGCTTCGGTCTAATTTCCAGGGAGTTGGTGATGGGAAGATATCCTCAATGAAGGAAAACGCCAAATTCGTGATCAAAGACAAAGATCACATCACCCCGGCTGAATAGATTTGGATTTGGGCTGAATTTGCGATCTGGGTTCTCGATGAGGGCGTCGAAGGCGAAAATGGAAACGGCTGTTGCCAACATTGCTTCAGGGATCGCCTTGTCCACTGGCCATGTTGTCACGTCGCTTAGTTGGCGTGAGCCAAAATTCAGTCCGATGCTGTCACGAATCCGTTTGGATTTTTCAGGAAAATTTAAGGCCACTAAATCTGCGAGTTCTGCATCAATCGATACAAGTGCTGGAGTTGGAACAGGTATCCCGAAATATGTCGCAAGTTGATTCGCAACAAGTTCAGCAGTCAACCCAATACTACGTTCCAGGCCACCACGCAGCTTAACTACAAACTCACCTGCTGATTTCCCATCAGCATCTTCACATCCACATAGTGCGGGTGTAGTTCGCCCGGACCCCATAAGTCGGTGAAACTGAACTGCTTGGAGAATTGGAATCATGACTTTTCTATTTGAGGAAGATCAACTAGTTCGTCCATCATTGTGTCACAGGCTCGAATGTGGAAATTTTCTTTACAAGAAATTTGTCGCCATTGAGGACTGTTAAGATGTTCGCTTTCACGCTTTTTACGAGTGATCTAATAGATTCCACAGTATAGACATGTGTCTTCATGATTTCCTTGCTAAATTCGCTCAAGAAATAGGGGCTGTTCTTCTGTGGGCATCAAAGATGTCCAATGGGCCACGAAAGAACTTCCAAAAGGCCCGCGGCGTTTCCCATTCGCAAGCTTGCAAAAAAGACCGAGCTTCAGTTTTCAACAGGAACCTTCCTTCATCCGTCAGCCACTCGTCGCTATGTAGATCACAACAAATAGAGAGTGCGGCATCCATCGCAACAGGCCATCTACCCCATAACTGTGCCTCTATCCATGAGACAACAAGCACGCGTAATGCCTCATCAGACGGTAATACACAACGTTTCATTATCTGCCATGTGTCTTGATCGTAAACTAACAAGAATGGTTGCTTTGGTGTTTCTTCAAAATAGATCCGGTCAAAGTTCGGGTACTTTGTGAAGTCAATAAAAGCGCACGCATCCCGCACATTTGAAGCGGAAGCGCCACAACCATCATTTACTACGATCAAGTACCGGCTATGGCCGTCAACATCAAGTTGTTCCAGCTTGTTCTGAAGGAGGATATCAAGAGCAATTCCGGGATCGCGAATTGGGTTTGTTCCGCTGTACGTTCCGCTCCAAAAAGTAAGAGCTTCTGAATTATCGCCTACACGCTGAATTTTGAAACCGTCACAATCAATTTCTCCACCAATAGCCCTGGGGTTGGACAGGGCATCCGCAATAGACGAAGCCATAGTTTGGGGCCATTTTGGGCGCCCGGAGTTTTTCGGAATGAAAGGTGTCTTTATTAACAATCCACCTTGTCCAGCTTTTCTAAGTTCAGACAGCAACCTTTCGTTCAACGTCCGTCGTGCAGCGTTTTGGCCTTGGTTGCTTCCGCGAGGGAACAATCTGCAAATATCTGCCGCTATGGGTGTAACGCCTCGTGAGGTGAACTCGCAATCGTAAGATCTATTATTCTTGCCTGTCGGAACTTCGTCCGATGAAGCCTCCCATTCTCGACCGGTAACTTGGTTCAAAAAAAATAAAAATCGATTTATGACTTCCTGCTCGTTTTTTCGGCGCGACATATATTTCTTTTGTTTGCCACCAAGAGGTTTTAAACCGCCAATTGAGGCTCGTACCGCCTGACTTTAATATCGCCTTCATGACGGCGGGCCTGCGCAAGGTCATAGGCCGCTTGCACCCGCAGCCAGTGATCCGCGTTCGACCATCCAGCTTTTTCCAAACGGATAGCCATTTCAGGCGATATTCCAGCTTGCCCGTTGATCACACGGGAGAGTGTGTGGCGGGCCACCCCCAAGACTTTGGCACCTTCTGTCACACTCAAACCTAATGGTTCAAGACAAGCATCCTTGATGGAGTAGCCGGGATGCGGCGGGTTTTTCATTGGCATGTTCAATTCCTTTTTTAGTGATAATCCACCAAATCAACATCGTAAGCGTCACCGTCTTCAAAGCGAAAAATAATCCGCCAGTTACCGGATATGGTTATGCTCCAATATCCTCTCAGCTCTCCCCGTAAAGGGTGCAGGCGATAGCCGGGCAAATCAACGTCGGCCGGGCGCTGCGCTCTATCCAAATGACCAAGTACATCTGCGATCCGTCTCGCCTGATCAGCGCGGACTCCGATAGGATTGTCGTGCTCAAAAAAGCGTTTTAGACCCTTATGCCGGAACGTCTCTATCACTCAGGATACCGTACCGTGTACCGGATCACGTGTCAAGGCTGACTTCATCCGGCCCTTGCCAAAATTCCGTTCCCATATCATTCCCAACAATCTCCCCCCCATCCCCTCAAAAACTTAACTTCCCAGGAACCCCAAAACCCTTGACACCACCCGTCACACTGAATTCAAGGAATAGAATCCAGCTCCGTCGTACACCCAGCCTCTTTCCTCAGAACATCGTCGATATTCCTGAAAGCCTGTTCAAACATGAATCGGTATCTCTATCACCAACCCATGGTCTTGCATTTCTAACCAAGCAGAGCGAAGGGGAGGGCCGATTCCTTAAATTCTCCAAGACTATACAATATGGCTGCCGGTAAACCGTTACCAGATACACTCAACATTAGACGCACGGATTTTCCCATCGCGGCTAATTACCGGCACCCCGAAATAGACAGCAGTCGCCGCAACAATACGATCCGGCATATCCGGTACCGCATCTCGTGGAACCAAACGCATCGCTTCAACAATACCGGAATGAAAGGGAGCTTCCTCCAACACATGCTCGTGATTTTCTAGTGCCTCTTTCAACTCATCGTAAGCAGACACCGGCAATCTGTCTTTTTCCGTCAGATATACAAGCTCAGCCAAACTGATTGGAGACAAAAGAATATCGTTTCCGGCAGCGGCTGCGTCATCAATGAAAGTGCGCGCCGTAACCGACAAGCGAGGATGTCGAAGCAAAATACCAAAGGGCGGCATGCGTATCGACGAAGCCAGCAATCAAGGAATATCCTCGGCAAATCCGCTAAACATTTCCTTGCGGTTTTCGTCGATCTCTTCGGCTGAAGGACCGGGGCCATACTTGGCCAACAGTCCATAGGCTGATTTCTTAGGCTTGGATCCCTGGTTCACCTGTCTAGCCAGATCTCGCTCCAAAACCTGTCGAACATACACAGAAGCGCTAAGCCCGTTAGCCGTTGCTTTGGCCTCCAAAGCCGCAGCTAAAATCTCTGGAATTTCTATCTGCACCCGCTTCCCTCTTTTTCACAATACCGTATAGGGAGGCCGTTGTCATTCTAAACAAACCACCAACAAAACAGAAATTCCAAAATTCCGTTCCCACATCATTCCCAACAATCTCCCCCCATCCTCTCAACAACTTAACTTCCCAGTAACCCCAAAACCCTTGACACCACCCGTCACACTGAATTCAAGGAATAGAATATGGCATTTCAAATTACCCTCAAGTCACCCAACAGCACTCCACCCACCCCCGTGCGCCTCGCTAACCTCTGCACAAACTTGGAACTCTTCCGCTCCCTCAACCAAACCCCGCACATCCGCATACCCCAAGGCGAACTCCGCCCTCTTGCCATCCCCACAGCGTCTCCCGATTTTGCCCAATGGCTCACGCTCACCGCTCAGGAAAAGCTCGCCCTCACCCCCACCACCGGCCAAACCCGCAATTTAGTCCACCAACTTATTGCCACCACTAACTTTTCCGATAAACCAACTCTCCCCACTCCCCAACGCTTCCATCGCGACGGCAATACTCTTTCCATCGACCTCGGCGATCAGTCCAACATCATCGCCATCAACAATAAGGGTTGGACGATTCAAGAGGTCACGCCACCGCCTGGCTCGCCCCGCGTACCCAACGAACACTCCCCAAGCCCCAGCCCGCCCCCGTCCCCGCAACTCTCGCAGTAATGCTAGCTTCGGCCCTAGCATTGAAACCCTCGCAATCAGAGCAACTCGTCGAATGGGTCACCTCTGCATGCAAACCCACGCCACTCCCCCATCCGCCTCTTGTGTTCATCGGCACCGCTCGCCATCAAGCCGCCCTGCTTTTACGTGACCTAATTGACCCCTCCACCACACCCTTTCAAGTAACTCCCTCCAAAGATCACCACTTACAAATCTTTCTCGAAGTTAGCAAGCTCACTAACGCACAACGCCGCCTCTCGCAGCCGGCCATCTACACCAATGCCACAGCCATCCAACAAGCGGAACTGCCACTCACTATTAATGTGATGGAATGCAACCGGCCAGAAATCAGCCATCTACTGGCGGCCTTGTGTTCCGCACTTTCAGAACAACAAGTCGCTGATCCGGCGTTGCCAGAAAGAGTGGAACCCACACTTACCCCCGAACCCAACAACCAGCCGCCGTATCTTCAAATGGAAGCCCAAACTGGATCCTGGGGGCTTAACGCGGCACCCCATCCGTCAAGTTCGCGAAACTCCGGGACGCACGCCCAACCCCGTTGCCGAATATTCTCAAGTCCTCAATCACGCCTCAAAACTTTTGTGTCCAAGTCATTCAGAACAACAACACAATCCGCAACTGGCACTACCGGATTTACAGACCCATGGAAGATATCGTATCGGGCTCAATCGCAACGCCACGCTTCCGCACGGCCCTAATCCTGCTATTCGCCGCACTGGCACTGCTGCTGGCGGTGATTGGATTGTACGGAGTAATTTCCTATTCCGTGTCGCAGCGCGTCAACGAAATCGGCGTGCGCTTAGCAATGGGCGCAGCCAAGGCTGACATTGCAAAATTGATCGTAGCGCAAGGCATGAAGCTAACCGGCATCGGAGTGGTCATAGGCTTAATAGCCTCCTACTTCGCCGCCCGCTCCATGCAATCGCTGCTGTTCGGCGTTACACCGCTGGATTGGCCAACGTTTCTGGGTGTGCCATTGATCATTGGGTTTGTGACGCTAGCCGCCTGCTTGATTCCAGCCCTAAAGGCGGCTCGAATTGACCCACTGCAAGCACTCCGCCAGGATTGAATCTGATGCGAGGTGGGTGGACTTCATCGAGGACGAATCGAAGCGAGTAGTCAAGTATCAGAAACCCGGCGTGTAATGACCAGTTGACTAACAATAGAAGAGCCATGACTCGGCAGCGATGCTGCGAAACTACTTGGTGCTGCAATTTGGAACATCTATCTGCCGCGCAATCGATCAAGATCACGACGATCCCGTTTCGAGGGTTTGCCCTCGCGTTGCGCTTCAAAGTGCGGCATGGCCTTACGCTCTTCGGCCACTTTTTGTCGAAGCAGGCGGCTCTCCTCCGTCTCACTGTAGAGTGTCCGCGCAACCGCCGCTGGGCCGCGCATTTCGCTCAACGCCAGCACTTCTAATTGGAATTCCCCGCCTTCGTTTTTCAGTTTTATCCGGTCACCAATTTTCACTTCGCGCGAAGCTTTGGCTTGGAGTCCATTCCATTCCACTCTCCCCAATTCACACGCCTTTGAAGCGAGAGCACGTGTCTTGAAGAATCGAGCGGCCCAAAGCCACTTGTCTATTCTCACTGGGAGCATAATCGTATTATCAGCGAACTGATAACCTAATAAACACCCGAAGACACGCCAACCTATGTCGAACCTAAAACTAACCCTTCGAGGGTTTGCTCGATCACCGTTATTCACTACAACGGCCATCCTTTCCCTTGCTGTGGGGATTGGAGCAAACACTGCTATTTTTTCCATAGTCGATCAAATCATGCTACGGCTTCTGCCTATCAAGAACCCGAAGGAGTTGGTTTTTTCTCTACCATCCAGGCCCGGTGCAAGGCCGCGTTTCCAACGATGAAGGTGGCGGACCCGTGTTCAGCTATCCGATGTTTCGTGAAATGCAGAGACTGCAAACTGCATTCGCGGGGTTGGCCGGCGCGCGTGGAGAAGGCGTAAGCATCTCTTACAAAAACCAACCGTTGAATGGTGAAGCGCACATGGTTTCTGGCAACTACTTTGAATTGCTGGGAGTGGACGCTGCGATGGGGCGTCTGCTGAATGTTGCCGACGATTCAATGGATGATCCGCATGCTGTTGCCGTGCTTAGCCATACCTTTTGGCAGCGTCAGTTTGGTGCCGATCGTTCCATGCTGAATCAAACCATTCTGGTGAATAGTTACCCCTTGACGATTGTTGGAGTTTCTCAAAAATCGTTCCGTAGTGAAAAGACGGATAACACTCCAGACGTTTATGTTCCAGTAACGATGAAGCGTGTGCTTAATCCTGACTATAAAGGTTTGGAGAATCGGAAGGACTATTGGTTTACCATGATTGCTCGTTTGAAACCAGAGCATGCGTTAGAAAAGTCAGAGGCAGCAATCAATACTGTTTACCGAGGACAGTTAGACATTGATGAAAAGTTGTTGAATAAGCCATCAGGTAGTTTCCTGCAGCGATTCCGGGCAAAGCGAATTGTTCTTAAGCCCGGTGAGCATGGCCGCGGCGGTATTAGGGAACAGGGTAAGCAGCCACTATATTTGCTGATGGGGATCACCGCCTTGGTGCTGTTGCTCGCCTGCGCGAATGTTGCCAACTTGCTGCTTGCCAGAGCCGCGGCTCGTAATCGAGAGGTGGCCTTGCGTTTGGCCTTGGGTGCTTCACGATCACAAATTATCCGGCAACTGCTGCTGGAATCTTTCCTGCTTGCTGTCGGCGGTGCGCTGCTTGGCATGGTTGTAGCCCATTGGACCACGCGCGTTATCTTAAGCGAAATTCCCGCCAGCGCGGGGGTGAGCGACCAGCTTTCCGCAGCCTTGGATCCACGAGTTTTATTGTATTGCCTTGGCCTTGCCCTGACGACAGTTTTCCTGTTCGGCCTGTTCCCCGCCTTATCGTCCACTAAGCCGGACCTTGCGCCATCGCTGAAAGACCAGGCTGGCCAGACTACTGCCACTGGCAGTGCCAATGTATTTCGGAAAGCGCTGGTAACCCTACAGGTTGCCGTTTCTTTGCTATTGCTGATTTCCGCCGTCCTGTTTGCTAAGACATTGGTCAATCTGAATCATGTTGATCTTGGAGTGAAGATCGACAACCTGATGACGTTCTCCTTAAGCCCAAAGCTTAATAAATACTCCGACGAACGTACGTTCCTTTTGTACAAGCAGCTTAACGAAAAGCTGGCGTCGATTCCAGGAGTTATCCAGGTAACCTCTGCCAGGGTCCCTGTGATTGCCGGCAGCAGTAGTTCACAGAATATCAGCGTGCAAGGTTATGTGGCCCAGAACGAGGACGACGAGGATTCCAGCTTTAACGAAACTGGCGCGGACTACTTCCGCACGCTTGGTTTGCCGTTGATCAACGGCCGCGAATTCACTGGTCAAGACACCGCCGCAACGCCTAAGGTGGCCGTTGTGAACGAGGCATTTGCAAAGCATTTCTTTGGAGGGCAGAGCCCCATTGGCCGCCGCTTTGAGAGAGGGAAAAGCGGCACACCGAAGTATGAAATTGAAATTGTTGGCCTGGTGAAAAACGCCAAATACAGCAGCATTCAGGAAGCGCCGCCACGTGTATTCTACATCGCTTCAGCACAATATGTTCGCCAGGATTCTCAATCATTCTATGTGCGCACCGGGCTTGATCCAAAGTTGATTTCCAATTCCATTCGCGCAACCATCTCTTCGCTTGATCCGAACC
>JAYUSZ010000134.1:0-12855 GCA_043755435.1 Bryobacterales bacterium
AGCTCCTCCACCACGCTTATTCCGTGCCAGCAAGTACCGGGCTTCATCATATGGCTCGCTATTTTTCCAGCAGCGGAACAATATCCGCAACCACTTGAATGCTAGTGCTCTCACCGACGCATGGTGCCCCTTGCCTTGGACCCGTTGCTGGTCGTAATACTCCCTCGCCCAACCGCAAAACCGGATGCTATGATTGGCCATCTCCTGCATTGTCTGCCGTATAAACTTCGGGCACGCCCATCGCCAATGCACCCAATGTTGCTTGCCGCTTGACTCGCAAACAGGTGCTATCCCCGTATAACACTGCAGATCGTGGGCCGTCTCAAAGCGATCTCGCTTGGTCCCCATCGCCGCAATCATACGCGGTATCAACACATCCCCAGCACCGGGAAACCCTGTGAAGATTTTATAGTCTGCGTGGGCTTGAGCAATCTCATTAATCCGCTTGTCATAACAAACAATACTGCTGCGCCCTGCCCGGATCATTCCGGTCAAGTACTGAATGCTCATTCCCGTTGCTTCCAACAAAGCCTGATCCTTAGTTGCAGGAATCGCCTTGGATATAATCTCCAGTCTTTGCTCATTGCGTGCCCTATCACGGCAGTTGTGTTCCACTAAGAACTTCTCCACCGTTGCCTTGCTTGCTTTTTGGAGTTTCTCCAGCGTAGGCCATTTCTCCAGTAAGTCACACACCACTGGAGCCTTCATGTCATCAAACAGCTTAAGCAACTGGGGGAACACCTGCTTGATCGTACTGGTGAGTTCATTGCTCCATGCCGTGATCTGGTCTACCCGTTTTCGACGATCTTCGGTGAGAAGTTGTAACGTGCGTGTTTCCACAGTATCTGGACAAAGCGCTTTAAGCCGGTCGCGGTGCTTGACTAAGATATCCAGTAACAGCGCTGCATCGTTGGGATCACTCTTGGCACCGGAAGGTGCCCACGAGGCACGATAGTTAGCAAGCATGCTGGGTGGGATTGGAAACAATACCAGGTGCGCGTACTTACTCAAAATCGCGACCACTGCACCTCGTTGTTGTTCGAGTGCAACGGCGATGGGCCGGCCAGCAAAGCGATGAGACAAGGCCATCGCCCACTCTTCGACAGCTTCCGGGCTACTGTCTAACTTTGCTTACTCGATCTTGATTTCACTTTCTACTTTGAGGGCAAAGGCATGAGTACGGTCCGCCCAATCGATGGCGATAAAGGCGGCGAATGGAATGGTTGCGGTGGCTTGAAACTCGGACATGATCTGCTCCTTTTTTAATTGGATTCAGCAGACAGGCTTTGCGCTTGCGAAAGCCTTATAGTAGAGTCGTAAGTGGTTAGGCTTTGACGACATCTGAGTATTCGTTGACGCGCAAAACACACTCCGCTGCGGGAAACTCTCACGGTAGACCTATAAGGTCAGGGAGCGGTATTCCTGGCAGCGGAGTGTCTACTGACTTTCAGCATGCTCCTTTCAGAGCACCCTGGGGATGCGGGCAATTTTAGGAGTTTTCCACAGCCCGCTTTTGCGACGACTGCTGTTCGCTCCTATTACTGCTTTTTCCCTCTGGGACAACTATAAGGGAAGCGGGATACCTCGATCTGACTGGCCTGATTAGTTCCGATCGATTGCAATCCGGGGGAATACCGTTTCGGCGAAGGCGCATTCCAAGGCACCACAATGCGAATTGACCCAGTAATCATCATAATGCCAGAATCTTATCGTTGTTTGGTTGGTGAACGGGGGCTCACTAATCGCCGCGACTTGCGTAAGCAGTGCTTGCTCGATCCTATCGCCGCCTTGAAGGGTGCAGGAAATGGAACCAAGCTTGGCCCTGAAGTCCCACAAAGGATCGTTTACGCGACACTGAAATATCGAATTGGTACAGAAAAGCAGCCGGTACTACTTTGCGGATGACTACGCCGTCAGGGAGGACTTGTCCGCCCAAACTCTCTTCAACCGCATGTCCAACAGTTTCCGAGTGGCGCGTCATCCAGGCGCAATTGGTTCTACGCCCGTGATTGAGCCGGACCGTCTGTATTGGTGTGCCAGAATCGTTCCGCCGTTTCGCGATAGCACAGAGCGAGCAGATACACGCTCACGGCCGCCATCAAAGCCACGCTGTAACCCGTGAGATCGGCGCGTGACCAAGCGCCAGCCAGCAACCCTCCGGCCATGTAGTAAGGCACGGCGTGCGGTTGCAAGGAGCGCCACACCGTGGAGAGTGGCGTGCCCTTGAGCAGGCACAAAATCGCGCTGACCATTAGCGTGTTGATGACTAGCAGCACAACTCCGGACACGGCCAGCACCAGCACCGGGTCGCCGCCGGTCTGCGTCATCCCGTGCGACACGCCGTAAGCGAGCCCTCCGGAAATGGCCACGGTGGATGAGTTGAAGCCGATCTGCAGGCCGCCTGGACGGCTCGTTACCAACAAAAGCTAGAAATAGGTGCGTTTTCGGGACGAAAATAGGGGCTTCGCTCAACCCCGCTTTGTTGTCCCATCTTGACCCGAAAATACGGCCAACCTAACCAAACCAAATCCGATGTGAATTGGCGGCGCGATACCTCCAACCTTCGAAGCAGCGCGTACAATCCCCCGGCTCATCCAGATAGCGGTTTCCGCGCCGATTGTGCAGTCAAAACCAGTGACCCGGCGAGGTGCTTCCCGCCATAACCCCAGCACTCTTGCGCCGGGGCACTCCAGATAGCGTCCTAACGTAAGCGTGGAGCGATCAGTAGATTACAGGATGGCGCGCCAAATTCCTGCTTGCTCACGCGGGAGGAATCAAGAGTTCCAAGCCGAAGCGGGGAGCGGCGGCGAACATGTTTTGGAGTTCAACTTGTGTCGCGGTGATTGGTTCGGCATCGGGCCCGGCAAGCTCCGTTCCCACTTCTTCGAAGAACTTCTCTAGTCCCGCCGGAGCCACCGTGACGATCATGCGCCCGGGCGTGGGACTGACGCATTGGAACGAGTGCGGTATATCTCGCTTGCCGAAAATGGTTTGGCCAGGCTCTAGCCGGTAAGTCTGGCCTGCAACATGAAAATCAAACTCTCCTTCAAGGATATAGAACACTTCGTCCTCCCGGTGATGCACGTGAGGCGGAGGGCCATGCTGCGAGGGAACATGGAAGTCGAACATCGCATAGGCGCCGCCCGTCTGCTCGCCGGTGACAAGAAATCGGTAACGGTCGCCGGCGACCGACACGGTTTTGATTGAGCTAATCATGTTAAACACCGAATTAAGGCTTGCCAACGTGGAGCACGATTTTGCCCTTTGCAAGCCCCGTTTCGACCATCGAGTGGGCGCGTGCAGCTTCTTCGAGCGCCATCTCCCTGCCAATCAGCGGGCGTATCAGACCGGCGTCAACCATGGTGGCAAGTCGGTCGAGAACCGCGCTAGAAGGCACCGTGAAGATGAAGCTCGAACGGACTCCCGCTGCTGTTGCCCTTTCAGGCGGCGGGGGAACGGCCGTTGCTACCAGCATGCCTCCTGGCTTCAGGACAGACCATGATGCTTCTTGAGTCGGCCCGCCGATCGTATCAACCACGAGATCAACCATTTTCGCGACCTCTGCGAATGGCGTAGTCTTGTAGTCGATCACTTCGTCGGCCCCGAGTGACCGCACCAGGTCCATCCCGTCACCGGATGCCGTAGCGATCACACGAGCTCCACGGTGATGGGCCAACTGTACCGCAATCGAGCCAAGTGCCCCTGCGGCTCCGTGGATCAGAATGGTTTGTCCGGCCGCAAGTTCGCCCACCGAAATAACCGCAGTCCACGCCGCTTGCGCCGCCATGGGCAAAGCCGCAGCCGCCGCGAACGAGATGGTCTTGGGCTTGAGGGCAACCTGGGATTCATTCACGGTTACATGTTCGGCGTAGGTTCCGCCGCGAGAGAACTCAGGATAGGTGTAAACGGCGTCACCGGGCTTTAACCGAGTTACTGCCGCGCCAACCGACTCCACGATTCCGGCCGCATCCCATCCGATTACCACGGGTGGCGGCCGGCGCAACGCGCCCTTCATCGGGCCCGAGCGGATTTTGCAGTCAATAGGATTGACCGAGGCCGCTACGACGCGGATCAGCACATCGGAGGGTCCAGCCTCCGGCATTTCGACATCATCCAGCCGGAGTACTTCCGGTCCGCCGAACTCGTGGATTCTGATTGCTTTCATGATTTCCTATTCTATTTACGTTCACGGCATCGGCGATCTATAACCGAGCGAACCACCCTCAGCCCCCGTCATGGTTAGCCTGTACCACAATGCGTCGCCTCTGTTTTCGCAGGGCTGCCAACAGGGCGGCGGGCCGCGATGTTCTTCTCGTTTCAGTTTCGAGGCAGCCTCCCTTTTCTACTTGGTGCAGAGATTCGTAATCGCTATTTTCTCGAAAAGATGTGGACTCGCCACGGCGCTGGAAGGATAGGCGGCTAGCGCGGCGATGAAATCAGGATGGCTGAAAGCGTCTCTGAAATGAGCAACCGACTCCCATACCGCGTAGTTCATAAAAACGAAGCTCTCGCCGACGGCGCGATGAAGCTGAGTGGAAATGTAGCCAGGCTGCTTCTTCATCCAGTTGGCATCCTCTTCCCAGGCTTTGAGGAGGGGCGCCACATCTTGGGGCGCGACCGTGAAGATATTGAGGAGGACGATAGGAGACGCGTCCACCCCGAACTGCCGGTGGATCGGGAAAGCTTCATCCAGTGATTTTAGTGTGACCATGAGTCTAAGACTAGCTCCTTAAGCGGTGAGAAGTGGGAAGGCCACGGCACCCGCAGGGGATGCCCAGTTCTTGACGAGCTCGGCCACGACCGCGCCCGTGCTGCTTAAGCGAACGCCTGCTCGTTCCATCCTTCGCCAAGCCATCTCCTCGGCGATCGGATTCGATGAGCCGCACGCATCGCAGACCACCTGCACATTGAAGCCTTCTTCCACGGCGCTGATCGCTGGCGAAACCATGCAGATATCAGTGGTCACGCCAGCCATCACGAAGTTTCGTTTGCCCGTGTTCCGGCAAGCATTGGCGAAGTCCTCATCGTCCCACGCATTCACCACGCCCTTGCGCTGGATCCGGGCGGCAAACGCTTCGGGCTGAATCTGCTGTAGCTCTGGCATCAGTGGGCCCTGGACATTGACATTTGCTTCCTGACTCGAAGTCAGTACTACGGGCATTCCGGTTCCCTTGGCGAACTTCGCGAGAACGATCACGTTGCGTTGCAACAGTTGCAGGGGAGTTGTGCTAGCCCAAGTGTTGGTTCCCACCTGGTGGTCGATCAGAATTACGGCGGTGTCGGCGATGTTGAATCGGAGTGACATGGGATTTCCTTTCGAACCGCACCGTGTTGAGCTATGGTACGATTAGACAGTAGAGTACCACTATGACAGCGGCCTGTCAATCCTTAAAATAGGGAGTACACCGTCAGTCCAATGAAGACCTTCTACCCTGGGCACACGAGATCCGGTTCTGCCATGACTGAACTGATCCTACGCACCTTTCGCCTACACGGCTCCTTGCTCGAATCCGGCGAACTTCTCGTGCGTCCCTTAGGGCTTACCGCCGCCCGATGGCAGGTAATCAGTTGCGTCGCACGCGCCGCACAGCCGGCTCCGGTGGCCCACATCGCTCGCGAGATGGGTCTGGCGAGGCAGTCCGTTCAACGCGTGACAGATCAGTTGGCCGTGGAGGGGCTGATCGAGTATCGCGAGAATCCGAACCACAAGCGCGCGGCCCTGGTGTTTCTCACTGGGCGCGGCAAGAGCGCGTTTGAGGCCGCCACTAGGCGGCAAGTCGAATGGGTCAACGCTCTGGCCGCTGGGATCAAAACGGAAGACATCGCAGCGGCCCTGGCTCTGTTGGGAGAATTAGACCGACGCCTTAGAAAGTGTGGCGATGATTCGTCAGACCGCCCCGAAGAACGATAAGTCGCGTAGTGTGGAGTTGGGCCAGTTTCACCACCTTCAAACCAGACTCCGACCACTGCTTACAAGAGCCGTTGCACTTCTAAAGATCTCACAATCATCTGCTTCAAATTTCCGGCGTGCCGATTTGGCCGAATACCGTCAAAACCACATACTGCCAAATCTTCGGTCACCCACGATCAAAATAAATAACTCGCCAATAACTCCCGCCTTATCAACAAATCCAAAGCCCCATTAAATTCCAACGCCTCTAATCGCTAGCCACCCCAAGGTACATTCATTTCAGAAGAACCTCAATGAAGCAAGCACGCCAACACCCGGCAGAACCCACAGCATTCGAACAACTCCTCGCGGCCTGCACCATCGCCTCGTTCTTCCTATCCACCAGTCGCCAATCCTGCGCCACCCTGCCCGACGGCTCCGCCACTCCCATCTACTCCGAACAATTCCGCGGCTGGATCCTCAAGCAGGCCGCCGATCAAGCCCTTCCAATCCCTTCGCCATCCAGACTCGCCCACGTCCTCCGTCATCACGACAACATCCTTCAGACCACCGGCGTACCCAGCACCACAGTCCATAACCGAATAGCCATTCAACCAGACGGTTCAATTTACCTGGACCTCCAAACCGAAAACGAAGCCATCGAGGTCACAGGAAAAAAGTGGACCCGCACACACCAGCACCCCGCCACATTCCGCCGCCACGATTTGAACTTGCCCTTACCTGTCCCCACTCTTACCAAAGCCACCACAACTCAACTGCTAGCCAAATCAATGGGCCTCACCGAACTAGATGCCAGCCCGCTAGCCCATTGGTTGACACTAGCCCTTCTTCCCAATGTCGCCGCCCCCATCTTGGTGATAACCGGCGAAGCCCGCATCGAAGCCACCCGTCTTCTAAGAAATATCATCGACCCCGTCGTCCATCCGCTATTCCCACTCCCTATCACCGAAAATCAACTGGGCCAGCTTGCTCAATGGAATAGCGTGCTCGCCTTCGACGCCGGTCCCTTCATTACAGAAGGTCGCAAATCCGCCCTACGCCGCCTGCGCCGAGGAGTCCCGATGCGTATCCGCGAAGTCAGTCGCCGCCAGTCTCCGATCTACGAAACCACACAGCGGCCAATCCTAATCGCCGCTG
This sequence comes from Bryobacterales bacterium, assembly GCA_043755435.1. Lineage (GTDB taxonomy): Bacteria > Acidobacteriota > Terriglobia > Bryobacterales > Bryobacteraceae > JANXSF01. Next base: position 7,049 of record JAYUSZ010000134.1, read on the forward strand.
ATGCAGTTGTCGAAATAGAAAAGAATCAAATCAATATCGAAATCAATCAGTGCAACGAAGCACCGTTAGACCAGCTACTTGGAGCGTTACTCAACCAATTGGTGGCAGCAATAAAACAAATCGAAGCTGCAAGCGAGTCCTGGCAAATTGAAGATGTTCAGTTGCACAGCATTCCAATATCAGCCCAATACGCAACCGCCAGCAAACCCTTCACGTAATAACGGACCGGCGCGAAATTCGGGAGCGCACGCCGGGCGCGATAAGAAGCAGTCCAATCCTAATCGTAAGCTCTTTGACAATTTCATAATGATTGTTCCAGAATCATCGCACCGCGAAAAAATGGGGACTGGCTTGTCTGGCCCAAGCAACAGAAATCTTTCTCCATCATCGAATGCCCTAAGCAAGTGGCCAGACCGGCCTGTCCCCATTTTTTCCATTCTCAAATCTTGAGTCAACGCACTCCGGCACAACTCGCCACTTCGGTCAACAATTGGATGGCAGCAATTATCAAGTTGCAGTTGCCCCACGTTGACATTGCAGCCTTCTGCGGATCCATCCTCCGCGCCAAAGATGCTCCAGACTCCGCCATCAACCCCAACACTAATCTTCGAAGTCCTCACCCATCCACCGAAGGCTACTACTACAACTCGGGAAAATTAGACATCTATTGCACGTTCCCACCTTCAAGGAATACGTCCTCATAGCCCGGGATCAACCCAGAGTTCACATCTTCCACAAAAACTCCGACGTCAACTGGACCCTCACCAAATATCACGCCCTTCAATCCATCATCAAACTCAAATCCCTCGACATCGACCTAGCCGCATCCGATATTTTCTCGGGAGTAGAGTTTTTACCGGCGTCATAAGCGTTATACTTATGGCCTTATGGAGCGTTTCACAGGGCTGATCGGCTTGTTCCTGATCGTAGGCGGCGCCTACTTATTTTCTGCTAACCGCAGCGCAATTAAACCCCGTCTCGTCCTATGGGGCTTGGGCCTTCAATTCGGCTTTGCCTTCCTGGTCTTGAAGACAAATTTCGGATTGGTCTTCCAAGCCGCAAGTGTCGCCGTCAACGCGCTTCTTGATTATGCCGAAGAAGGAAGTAAATTCCTGTTTGGTCCTCTCGGTGCAAAAACCGGCCAGTTTGGCGTAATTTTTGCGTTCCAGGTCCTGCCAATAGTCATCTTCATCGCTTCCCTGTTTGCCATCCTTTATTACTACGGCGTCATGCAAGTGATCATCCGTATGATGGCCATCGGGATGCGCCGAGTCATGGGTGCCAGTGGTGCTGAATCCACTTGCGTCGCCGCTAGCATTTTCATGGGACAGACCGAGGCTCCCCTAACTATCCGTCCCTTCCTTGCTGGTTTAACCCGAAGTGAACTGTTCACCATCATGACCAGCGGCATGGCCCACGTTTCAGGCGCTGTAATGGCCGCCTACGTCAAAATTGCCGGTGTCGAAATTCAGCATTTACTCACCGCCGTCATCATGACCGCTCCAGCAACCATCATGCTGTCTAAAATGTTGATCCCGGAAACGGAGGTCCCGGCTACCGCAGGCGAAGTTAAAATCGAAGTGGAAAAAAATGGGGTCAACGTCATTGACGCCGCCGCGCGCGGTGCTGCCGACGGTCTGCAACTCGCACTAAACATCGGTGGAATGCTCATTGCTTTCCTAGCTCTCATCGCCATGGTCAACGGGATTCTTGGGGCCATTCATAACGTCTCCTTCTTGCACTGGATTCCGGGTTCCTTCGAGCAAATCCTCGGCCTCGCCTTCGCCCCCATCGCCGTCTGCCTGGGCGTATCTTGGAAGGATGCGGAGGCCATTGGAAATTTGTTAGGTACGCGCTTCGTCTTAAATGAATTCGTCGCATTCTTGAAACTTGGTCCCATGAAAGCATCCTTGGACCCCAAGTCTTTCGTCATCGCCACATACGCCCTTTGCGGCTTCGCCAATATTTCCTCCATCGCCATTCAAGTTGGTGGAATCGGTGCTCTCGCTCCTAGCCGAAAAAGTGACCTGGCCCGCTTAGGATTGCGAGCCGTAGCCGCCGGAACACTGGCCAATTTCATGTCCGCAGCAATCGCAGGAATGCTTCTATGATCTGGAAACAAGCTGTCGCCGCTATCCAAAATCACACCAACCTGGTCCCCTCCGTTGGAGTAATTCTCGGCAGCGGCCTCGGTGCCTTCGCCTCCGAGTTAGAAGATGCCGTGGAGATCCCCTATGCCGATATTCCCGGCTGGCCCGTCTCCACGGCTGTCGGACATGCTGGCAAACTAGTCTTCGGTAAAATCGGAGAAACCGTCGTCGCCGTCCAAGCCGGACGCGCCCATTTGTACGAAGGCTACAACATGAGCCAAGTGACTTTCGGTGTGCGAGTCCTGGGCAAATTGGGCGTCAAGTCTTTGGTGCTTACAAATGCAGCAGGTGGCATCAACAAAGAATACTCCCAAGGCGCACTCGTCTTGATCAGCGACCACATTAATTTGCAAGGCCAAAATCCTTTGATCGGCCCCAACGACGAATCGCTCGGTCCGCGTTTCCCTGATATGTCCGACGCCTATTCGCGCGACTACCGCGCTATCACTAAACAAGCCGCTCGCGAAATGGGAACGTTCCTGGCCGAAGGAGTCTACGCTGGTCTTGCCGGCCCCAACTATGAGACGCCTGCTGAAATCCGCTACTTGCGAACCATCGGTGCCGACCTCGTGGGAATGTCCACAGTACCCGAAGTTTTAGTCGCACGGCATATGGGGATTCGATGCGTAGCCATTTCCTGCGTAACAAATATGGCCGCCGGAATTCTAGATCAGGAAATCAATCACGAAGAGGTTTTGGAAACCGGTGCCAAAGTTCGCGGCACTTTGGTTGAACTCCTCAAACGCACCATACCTAGATTGGGAAATTGATGGAACCACTTTTGCAAGCTGCTTTGAAGGCCCGGGAACATGCCCATGCCCCTTTCTCTAAATTTCACGTCGGCGCTGCGCTCGAAGACTTGGACGGCAGAGTCTGGACCGGCTGCAATGTGGAAAACGCCAGTTACGGATTAACCCTTTGTGCCGAACGAGTAGCGGTTTTCAAGGCCATCAGCGAAGGGGTGCGCAAATTCCGCCGAATCGCTATAGCTGCGGATACGCAAACCCTCACGCCACCCTGCGGAGCATGCCGTCAAATCCTTTGGGAATTCCTCGGCGATGCTGAAGTCATCCTGGTTAATCTTCAAGGCAAAACGGCAACCTATCGCATGCGCACATTACTTCCCGAACCGTTCGACGCTTCTTTTATTTGATCGCCATGCTTCGCTTTTTCATACTTTCCTTTCTATTAACACCCCTTGCCGGCTTAGCCGCCCAGGCCGATTTAGTCATCAGCGCACGATGGGTGGTAACCATGGACGGCACCCGCCGCGTTCTCAATAATGCTTCAGTTGCCGTTGTCGGTGATCATATTGTTGCAGTTGGTCCAACCTCTGAAATTCTAAAGTCATGGACCCCGAAACAGCGCATCGACGCCGCTGACGGAATCATCGCCCCAGGTTTAATCAACACTCACACCCATGCCCCTATGTCCCTTCTGCGAGGCATTGCCGACGACTTAACTCTGCAGGATTGGCTGGAGAAATTCATCTTCCCCGCCGAAGCCAAACACGTCAATGCCGACTTCGTCCGCTGGGGTACTCGTCTCGCTTGCCTCGAAATGATGCTTGGGGGAACCACCACCTACACAGACATGTACTATTTCGAGGAAGTCATCGCCGAAGCTACCAAGGAAGCTGGCATGCGCGCTGTTCTCGGCCAAACCGTAATTGGCTTTCCTGTAGCCGATGCCAAGACTCCTGCCGATGCTCTTGAGCGCACTGAAAAGTTCTTCCAGAAATATCGCAAGGATCCGCTCATCACCCCAGCCGTTGCCCCACACGCCGCCTATACCAACTCCGATGAAACTTTGAAAAGTTGCCGCGCACTGGCCAATCGATATGACCTTCCCCTGCTCATCCATCTATCGGAAACCAAGCGCGAGAATGATGAAATGATAGCCAAGCGAGGCATGACCCCAACCAAGCTCTTGGAGTCTCTCGGAGTGCTGGAAGGACGAACGCTCGCAGCACATGGTATCTGGCTTGATGATAGTGATCTTGAAATCCTCAAACGACGAAATACCGGTCTGGCTCATTGCCCTTCCAGCAATATGAAGCTCGCCAGCGGCATTGCTGAGGTTTCGAAAATTCACAACATGGGCATAGCCATGGGACTTGGTCCTGACGGACCGGCTGGGTCCAATAACGATTTCGACATGTTTGAAGAAATGGATCTGGCTGCGAAGCTAGCCAAAGTTTCCACAATGAATCCCCAAGCCTTGCCAGCAATGCAAGCTCTTGAAATGGCCACAATCACAGGTGCCCGTGCGCTGGGAATGGATAAACAAATTGGCTCCCTTGAAGTCGGAAAGAAAGCTGACCTGATTTTGGTCAGGACTCGAAATGCCCATGCTCAACCCTTGTTCAATCCTGTCTCGCAATTGGTTTACGCGCTGAAAGCTTCCGACGTTTCTGATGTTGTCATCAACGGTAAGATAGTTGTGCGGAACAAGCAATCGCTGACACTTGATGCAAACACTGTGTTGAACCAGGCCGCACTCTATGGCGCAAGAATTGCGATTCGATAACAACCGAATCGCAATTGCTTTTCGGATTTTACCGTAGCCCAAGGACATATCAACCTCAGTACAAACTGCCCCGAGCCGTGCGAGAATTCGACGCCCGTTAACCCACTTTCATTAAGATCAAACAATTTAAACCGGTTCGCCGGTAATTCGTTCGGAGGATTAATGAGAGCACTTTCTTTATCAATGATTCAACTTGGGACCGCGGCGTTACTGCTGTTGAGCAGTCTCCCAGCACATGCCGGCCTGTTTACGGATAGACCCACTTGGATGGCCAGTGTAACCGGCTTGACCACTTACGATTTCGGTGTACAAGCACCAGGAAGCCAGACCAACTACAACACTTCCACCGGCTTGGTCCAAGCTGGCCTTGGGTTTACCATTGTGGGTACTAACTTTCAAGGCACCGGCTACAATTTCAGCACCGTCCAGGGAAACGCAGCTAACAACCCATTTTACGATTGGGGCACAGGCGCAATTGGAAAGTCTGATGTTGTTTTCAGCACATTTAAACCGGTAATCCGCATTACCTTTACAGGTGGAGCCAAAACGGCTTTCGGAATTGATTTGGCAACTGCTGGAGTTTCTCCCGGAGTCATTTTTGTAACCCCACAGGGCGGAACCACGACGTCCATTACCACACAGTTAAACCCCGCATGGACATTCTACGGAATCACCTCTGCTACCGCTTTTAGCTACATTGACATTATTCCGCAAACGCATGATGCCTCGGCGTTAATTGATAGCCTTGCTTTTGGATCGGAAGGCGCACCACCTTCTGAAACACCGGAAGTTAGCACCATGCTTAGCGTTGCTGCTGGATTGGCTCTGTTAGCATCCTGTGGGAGAAAGTATCAAGTTGGCCTTCAAGCTAGCTAGGAAGATAAAAAAGGCGCGAACAGTGTTCGCGCCTTTTCTTTATTTATCGTAGGCCGCGTAGAGCTTCATCAGCTTCTTCAAATCAGCAAGATCGGCTTTTGAGGTATTCACCAATGGTGGCCGAACAGGTCCGCCGCGCAACCCTGGAATCATATCCATGGCCGACTTCATTATGGAAACTTCGTAGCCCTTCATCCTATCGCGCAATGCGTAAAGTGGATGAACATACTTCGCCATCAAAGCATTCATTGC
>JAYUSZ010000135.1:0-1995 GCA_043755435.1 Bryobacterales bacterium
GGATGTATTTTCCTCTGGCGGATTCTGCAATCCTATGGCGCAATGGTGATTTACGGAAGACATTTCGTCAAGTCCGCTTGACTGCCACGAATCGATGAAGCTGGATAAAGCGAGGATGGATGGCAGTTTACGTGCCGTCGATTGCTCTTGAAAAAAGGGGGCGGAGCAAACTGGTTCAATTTCGGTTCAACGCAAAAGTGCAAGATCAGGCTGACCTTGTTTCCCCTGACCTTGTTTCCCCTGGATGTTTCCCCTGGAGGATTCTGCGATTCTATGGCGCAACCCTGTTTCCCAGGGTAGAAGAGCAATCAGGCTGCCCACCGGTTAGATCGACGCCGGGTTTTTTTACGGTCGTCGGTCATCGTGAATATCATAGAATAACCAATAAAATAGTCTGAGCAGCAAGATGTCAAATAGACACTTGATTCCTAGAAGTGAGATGAAACCAGCGTCAAATCCTTCTGGCCAAGGCCTCGGGGCCTGATATATGACGAATGGTACACAAATAGCAACATAAACAAGAAAGCTTCGCTTCGGTTTAGTCTTCATAACAACGGCTCTGAATTATTGGTAACCAAAGTTATCGCTGCATGTTCGCGCAGCAAGCTGATTTCCAACTTCAGCAACCGCACTAATAACAACATTTCCAATCTGTATCCAGGAACCCTGCAATAGTGGCCAGGTTAAGGCTGTAGTTCCGGTTGCCATTGTTGCCCCTATAATTGCCCCAAAGAGTGCATTCGCCGCTGCTCCCATGCTTACATTGCCAACGATCCAAGCTGGAATCCCCTCAAATGCACCAGCTATGGCTCCCTTTGAAGCACTGAGTTCCAATGAAGCTGCCATGGAACTGTTATCCGCCCACCAAGCCTGCGCCTCTGCTAGCCACGCAGTCGAGTTTGCTTCAGCCTTAGCCAGACACTTTTGATAATTGCGATACCGAACGTCTTCTCTTTTGTTTCCGCTTGAACCACCTAAATCGCTTACTGCAAGCAAGAAACTAGCAAGGTCCGGAACATAAATACCCCGTTGTTGAAGTTGCTCCCATTGTTCAGTTTCCCAATTTCGAACCATTTGGGGAGGTTGATTTGTGTATAGTATTCCGTTCACCATTGCACTTCCTGATACCAACGCCCCACCTCCAGCGCTTAGTAGCCGTGACAAAAGGCCACACGATGTTTCTATTCCATCAATCATACACATGGGGTTCTCAACATTGAGCCCCCAAGGATCGTTCCAATTAATTGGGTCTCCAGTCACGTATGCATAACGATTCCAACTGCCAGATTCAACACCACCACCGCTCGCTTGATAAGGGTCATTCGAAAGGAAGCGCCCTACTGCACTGTTATAGTAACGCTCATTCGCATAATCCAAGCCTGTAGCATCGCGGAGGTAGGTGCCAAACTTTTCTGCTGGATTTGTTGTGACTATCTTCTCCTCGCCGTAAGGGAAGTAGTCCACCGCAGCTCCGGCGCGGGAGAGTACGCTGCCCAGGCGGTCGGTTACGACGGGTGCGTCGTTGAGGATGATTGAGCGGCCGACAAAGGAGACGTTTTTCGATCCTCCAGCAACCACCAATGTCCCACTGCTGTTCTGCATCTGAAAAGTCATGATGCGCTTGCCGCTGGCGTCGTGGAAGTAGATCCATTCATTTCCGCTGGCGTCGCGCTTGTAGACTCGCTGGTTGTTGGTTAGGTATCCGTATGACTCCCCACTTGCGGTTGCTAGGCGGTTGTCCACGTCGAAGGTGCCGGATGACGTCATGTTTCCGTTGTTGTCATACGTGTAGCCGCCGCTGTTGATCCGGTTAGTAAGTCCGTTCACAGTTACGCTCAGCGTTGGGGCGGAGCCTGCTGTTGGGGTCTTGGAGAGTAAGTTGCCCCAGCCATCATACCCGTAAGTGGAGGCCCAGTTAGTTGAGTTATTCGAGGTGTTTGTGGCTGAGGCAGAGATTAGTCGTTTGAGCGAATCGTATTGGTAGGCTACCTTCTC
>JAYUSZ010000136.1:0-12817 GCA_043755435.1 Bryobacterales bacterium
TGCGATAAACTGATTCCTACACCATGCCCCTCTCCACTGGTGACAAACTCGGGCCTTATGAAATCGTCTCGCCGATCGGCGAAGGTGGCATGGGCGAAGTGTACAAGGCGCGCGACACGCGCCTCGAGCGCACCGTCGCCATCAAGGTGCTCCCTGATCATATTGCTAAACGCGAGGATCTGCGGGCGCGGTTTGAACGCGAGGCGCGGGCGGTGGCGTCGTTGAATCATCCGAACATTTGTACGTTGCATGATATCGGGCCGGGCTACATGGTGATGGAGTTGATCGAAGGCGAGACGCTAGCCGCGCGTATTGCTAAGGGCGCGCTGCCGTTGGATCAGGCGCTGAAGTTCGCCGTGCAGATTGCGGATGCACTGGATCGAGCGCATCGTGCGGGCGTTACGCATCGCGACGTGAAACCAGCCAACATTATGCTGACGCGTGATGGAGTGAAGGTGCTGGATTTCGGGTTGGCCAAGTCCGCAGCCAGCCAAAAGCCCGGGCCTGATGATGCAACGCTCGTCGCCGGGCTCACAACTGAGGGCACGATACTGGGCACGCCGCAGTATATGGCTCCAGAGCAATTCGACGGCAAAGAAGCGGACGCACGGGCGGATATCTGGGCGTTCGGTGCGGTGCTTTATGAAATGGTCACGGGGCAGAAGGCGTTCCAGAGCAAGAACTATTCCAGCCTGATGGCGTCGATCCTGACAACTGAGCCGCCGCCGATGTCGGTTGCGCCGTTCACGCCCGCGTGGCTGGAACGGCTGGTGCGGCGATGTCTTGCGAAAGATCCGGAGGAACGCTACCAAAGTATGCGCGATGTGGTGCTCGACTTACGCGCGCTGCCGCGGGATGCGGCAGCGGCAACGGTGGCGAAAGCAAGCCGTTGGCCATGGGTTGTTGCAGTGGCCGTCTTGCTGATAAGCACAATCATCAGCTCTGCCTTATGGCTGCGCAAAACAAGCGAGCCAGTCATGCCCGTGAAATTCGACGTGACTCCACCGCCCGGCAGCCACTTCGCCCCGATCAACCAGATAGGCGGGTCGGCGATCTCTCCCGACGGTCGCACGCTCGCCTTCGTCGCCACAAACGCAAAAGGAGTAACGCTGCTCCATATCCGTCCCCTGGAATCATTGGAATCGCAAGCGTTGCCCGGCACGGAAGAAGCAGGCCGCCCGTTCTGGTCACCCGACAGCAAGTCGATAGGGTTTGTAGCACAAGGGAAACTGAAGCGGATCGACGTGAGTGGCGGCAGCCCCATGACGCTGTGCGATGTACTATTGGCAAGAGGCGGAACTTGGAGTGAGGACGGTCAGATTCTGTTCGCCGATCGAGCGAGTGGACTGAAGCGAATCGCCGCCTCAGGCGGCACCCCAGTGGTAGTGACGACGGTGAACCAACAAGCCGGGGAAGCATTTCATTACTATCCACAGTATCTACCCGGGGGCAAGCAGTACCTGTACTTGGTCCGGTATGCCGGAGAAGAGAAGAATGCCATCTATCTAGGATTGATGGACGGCAAGGCAGGGGTGAAGTTGCTAGAGAGCGGATATAGTGCGGTGTACGATGCAAGCACGAAGCGTCTGCTGTACCTGCAGAGAGCGGGAGCGCTGATGGCGCGGAGGCTGGAGCTGCATCCGCCACGTCTGAGTAGGGAAGCGGTGACGGTGGCTGAGGGAGTGCGCGTAACCAACGCTAATCGCTATGCAGAGTTTTCGGTATCTGGGAACGGGACGTTGTATTACGGACGAGGGAGTGGAAGTGGAAAGGCGCAGTTTGTGTGGCGCGATGGAGCGGGAAAGCAGATAGAAGTGGTAGGCCAGCCAGTGGAGGTGGATGCCTGGTACAGTCTGTCGCCGGACGGAAGTCGAGTGGCGTACGGAGCTTCGTCGAATGGAGGGCAGAGTGAAGTATGGGTAATGGAGATGGCGCGAGGGTTAAGCACGCGGCTGACGTTCAACGGAGGAGGAAGTCCGAAATGGTCGCCGGACGGGAAGCAGTTGTATTACTTAAACGGTAAAGGAATCCATCGAAAAGCATCGGATGGGAGTCGGGGAGAAGAGTTGCTGTTGAAGGTGGGCGGGAATGAATTTCCAAGCAACGTATCGCCAGACGGGAAGGAACTGCTTTATGGGTATGATGACATCAGGAAGCTGTCGTTGAGTAGTGGGTCGAGTGGGGAGCAGAAGCCGGAAGCGTATCTGGAAACAAAGTACAGTGAGGGTTTTGCGGTATTCTCGCCAGACGGGCGATGGGTGGCTTACCGATCGGATGAATCAGGACGGCCAGAGATCTACGTGGAAGGGTACCCGGAGCGACGTGGGAAGTGGTTGGTATCGTCGGAAGGCGGAGGATTTCCGCAATGGCGTGGTGACGGGAAGGAGTTGTACTGGAGCAAGCCGGATGGGACGGTAATGGCAGCAAGCATGGTGCTGCAAGCAGGAGGAGTGCAGGTGGGGCGCGCCGAGCCGCTGTTCAGGAGTACGGGCCAAGCCAACTACTTCCAAAATGCCAAAGACGGGAAGCGGTTTTTGGTGACGGAGCCGGAAGGCACGCAGCAGGAGCTCCCCATGGTGGTGGTGCAGAACTGGGCCGCGCGGTTGGGCAAGTGATATGAAGGTCCGCGACGTGCTGAAAATGCGCCGCAGCGATGGCTGGCAGTTGAAGAACCAGCAAGGCAGCCACCGGCAGTTCACCCATCCAACCAAGCAGGGGAAGGTCACGGTGGCCGGGCATGAATCCGACGAAATGCCGCCGAAAACGATGGGTCTATAATGAAACAGGCGGGTTTGTAATGAATCAATACGTCGTTCTTTTTGAGAAATCAAGTACGGGTTATGGTGCCTATGCGCCTGATCTGCCGGGCTGCGTTGCCACTGGTCGTACGTTGGACGAAACCAGGCAACGCATGACGCAAGCCATAGAAATGCACTTAGGCGCGATGCGTGAGGACGGCGATTCCATTCCTGAACCATCCTATTTTGAGTTGGTGGGCACAACCTAACTCCTGAGCGATGCCCCTCTCCACTGGTGACAAACTCGGGCCTTATGAAATCGTCTCGCCGATTGGTGAAGGCGGCATGGGTGAAGTGTATAAGGCGCGCGACACGCGGCTGGAGCGGTCGGTTGCGATTAAGGTGCTGCCCGAGCATATCGCCAAGCGTGAAGATCTGAGGGCACGGTTTGAACGTGAAGCGCGATCGGTGGCGTCGCTCAATCATCCGAATATTTGTGTAGTCCATGACATCGGCAGCCAGGATGGTCACGGCTATATGGTGATGGAGTATATGGAGGGCGAGACGCTGGGCGCGCGGATTGCCAAGGGCGCCCTGCCGCTCGATCAAGCGCTGAAATACGGCGCGCAAATTGCCGATGCTCTCGATCGGGCGCATCGGGCGGGCGTCACGCATCGCGATGTGAAGCCGGCCAATATCATGCTGACGCGTGATGGTGTGAAGGTGCTCGATTTCGGGTTGGCGAAATCGGCTACTACGCTTGGAGCGGATGATAAGACTTTGGTGGCGGGGCTGACCACGGAAGGCACGATACTGGGCACGCCGCAGTACATGGCGCCGGAGCAGTTCGAAGGCAAAGAGGCGGATGCGCGGGCGGATATCTGGGCGTTTGGGGCAGTGCTTTATGAAATGGTGACGGGGCAGAAGGCTTTCCAGGGGAAGAACTATTCCAGCCTCATAGCGTCGATCATCGCAGCCGAGCCGCCACCGATGTCAGTCGCGCCGTTCACTCCAGCATGGCTTGAACGGCTTGTGCGGCGATGTCTGGCGAAGGATCCCGAAGAACGCTACTATTCGATGCATGATGTGGTGCTGGACTTGCGCACTCCGCCACAGGAGATGGTAGCGTCAACAGCGGCGAAAGCGACCCGCTGGCCCTGGGCTTTGGCCGCCGTCTTACTGATAAGCACAATCATCACCAGCGCCCTGTTGATCCGCAAGACCAGCGAGCCAGCGATGCCCGTGAAGCTAGATGTGAACCCACCGCCCGGCAGTCGCTTCACTCCGATCGGCACCATAGGCGGGTCGGCAATCTCCCCCGACGGTCGCACGCTCGCCTTTGTCGCTACAAACGCAAAGGGGGTAACACTGCTCCATATCCGTCCCTTGGAATCATTGGAAGCGCAAGCACTGCCCGGAACGGAAGAAGCAGGCCGTCCGTTCTGGTCGCCCGACAGTAAGTCGATAGGGTTTGTAGCACAAGGGAAACTGAAGCGGATTGACGTGGGTGGCGGCAGCCCCATGACGCTGTGTGATGTGTCTGGTGCAAGAGGAGGAACGTGGAGTGAGGACGGTCAGATTCTGTTCTCAGATCAAGCGAGTGGCCTGAAGCGAATAGCCGCCTCAGGCGGAACCCCAGTGGTAGTGACGACATTGAACAAACAAGCAGGGGAAACACATCATTACTATCCACAGTACCTGCCCGGGGGCAAGCTGTACCTGTACTTGGTCCGGAATGCCGAAACGGAGAAGAATGCCATCTATCTAGGATCGCTGGACGGCAAGGCAGCAGTGAAGGTGGTAGATAGCGGATATCGTGCGGTGTACGATGCGAGCACGAAGCGTCTGCTGTACATGCAGGGAGCGGGAGTGCTGATGGCGCGGAGGCTGGAACTGGATCCGCCACGTCTAAGTGGGGAAGCGGTGACAGTGGCTGAGGGAGTAAGCCTAAGCAGCGCTAATCGCAATGCAGAGTTTTCGGTATCCGGGAACGGGACGTTGTATTACGGACGAGGGAGTGGAAGCGGGAAGGTACAATTCGTGTGGCGCGATCGAGCGGGAAAGCTGATGGAAGTAGTGGGGCAGCCTGTGGCGGTGGATCTCTATTACAGCCTGTCGCCGGACGGAAGCCGAGTGGCGTACGGAGTTTGGTCTAATGGGGGGCAGCGTGACGTATGGGTAATGGAGATGGCGCGAGGGTTAAGCACGCGGCTCACGTTCAACGGAGGAGGAAGTCCGCAATGGTCGCCGGACGGGAAGCAGTTGTATTACTGGAACGGGAAGGGAATCCAACAAAAAGCAGCGGATGGGAGTGGGGGCGAAGAGTTGCTGTTGAAGGTGGGCGGGAGTGAGCTTGTAAGGTCTGTGGCACCCGATGGGAAGGTGCTGCTTTATGGGGCTGGTGACATCAGGAAGCTGTCTCTGAGTGGGGAACGGAAGTCGGAAGCGTATCTGGAAACAAAGTATAGCGAGGGTGGCGCCGTATTTTCGCCAGACGGCCGATGGGTGGCATACCAATCGGATGAATCAGGACGGCCAGAGATCTACGTGGAAGGGTACCCGGAGCGACGGGGGAAGTGGTTGGTATCGTCGGAAGGCGGATCATTTCCGCAATGGCGAGGTGACGGGAAAGAGTTGTACTGGAGCAAGCCGGATTTCACACTAATGGCCGCAAGCATGGTGCTGCAAGCAGGGGGAGTGCAGGTGGGGCGCGCCGAGCCGCTGTTCAGGACAACGGGCCAATTCGGCTACTTCCGCATTGCGAAGGACGGGAAGCGGTTTTTAGTGGCGGAGCCGGAAGGCAGCCAGCAGGAGCTCCCGATGGTGGTGGTCGAAAACTATGCCGCGCGGCTGGGCAAGTAGCGCGGCATGTCCTACAATTGAGAGGGAGGCACCATGGCGGAACAAAGCTATACCGTGCTGTTTGAACCGGCTGAAGAAGGCGGGTATGTTGCGTTTTGTCCGGCACTTCCTGGCCTTGTTACCGAAGGAGAAACCTTCGATGAGACGCGCGAACGAGTCAGAGAGGCGATTGAGGGATATCTGGAAAGTCTGATCAAGGACGGTGATCCTATTCCGGTTGATAAGAAGATTATGCTCGATCCCGTAAAGGCCCAGGTTTTTGTTTCTATCCCTGAATTGGTATGAGTAAACATCTGCCGTCGATGCGGCCGGCTCAAGTATTGAAAGCTTTGCAGCGTGCCGGTTTTTATGTGCACCACGTCAAAGGATCCCACTACTATTTGAAGCACTCCGAACAAGCAGGACTTCGGGTAACACTCCCATTCCATGGCACTGATTTGAAGCGGCGTACACTAATTTCAATCATCGAATCGGCTGGCTTCACGGTGGAGGAATTCCTTGACATTCTGTAGGCGGATGAACTGGAGAACTTTGATAGAATTCGAGGACAATGCCACTCTCAACTGGTGACAAACTCGGGCCGTACGAAATTGTCTCGCCGATTGGCGAAGGTGGCATGGGCGAAGTGTATAAGGCGCGCGACACGCGGCTGGAGCGGTCGGTTGCGATCAAGGTGCTCCCAGAACACATCGCCAAACGCGAGGATCTGCGGGCACGGTTTGAGCGCGAAGCGCGAGCGGTGGCGTCACTCAATCATCCAAACATTTGTGTAGTCCATGACATCGGTAGCCAGGATGGCCACGGCTACATGGTGATGGAGTACATGGAGGGCGAAACGCTGGCGGCGCGGATTGCCAAGGGTGCGCTTCCGCTCGATCAAGCTCTGAAATACGGCGCGCAAATTGCCGATGCTCTCGACCGGGCGCATCGCGCTGGCGTGACGCACCGCGACGTGAAGCCTGCGAACATCATGCTGACCCGCGATGGCGTGAAGGTACTGGACTTCGGCCTCGCAAAGTCCGCAGCCAGCCAAAAGCCCGGGCCTGATGATGCGACGCTCGTCGCCGGGCTCACAACTGAGGGCACGATCCTGGGCACGCCGCAGTACATGGCCCCGGAGCAGTTCGAGGGCAAGGAGGCAGATGCGCGTGCCGACATCTGGGCCTTCGGCGCAGTGCTCTACGAAATGGTCACAGGGCAAAAGGCATTCCAGGGCAAGAATTATTCCAGCCTGATTGCGTCGATCCTGGCCGCTGAGCCGCCGCCGATGTCTGTTGCGCCGTTCACTCCGGCGTGGCTGGAACGCTTGGTAAGAAGATGTCTTGCCAAGGACCCGGAAGATCGCTACTATTCCATGCACGATGTCTCGCTCGACTTGCGCACGCAGCCAACAGAAATAGCGATTCCAACAACGCAATCGCACCGCTCGCCATGGGTTGTGACCGCTGTAGCTTGCATGGCAACAACGGCCACTCTTGCTTGGTTTGCATTTACCCGCGCCACCACCAGCCCCGCATCGCTGGCAAGATTTGACTTGGTACCACCGGCGGGACGCAGCTTTGCCCCGCTTCATAACACCGGCGGTTCCGCTATTTCGCCCGACGGCAAAACGCTGTCCTTCTTTGCTGTGGATTCCAAAGGAACCTCGTTGCTTTACGTCCGGCCGTTGGAATCACTCGAAGCGCGCGCGCTACCAGGAACCGAAGAAGGGGGACGGCCGTTCTGGTCGCCAGATAGTAAGTCGATCGCCTTCGTCGCAGGAGGAAAGCTGAAGCGAATTGAACTGTCAGGCGGCGGGCCGATTGTATTATGTGATGCACCTGCTCCTAGAGGTGGATCCTGGAACGAAGACGGCGTTATCCTGTTTGGTGATAGAAAACTGGGGTTGCAACAAATTCCAGCGACCGGTGGTACGCCATCCATAGTCACCAAAATTAACAAGGCAGCCGGTGAGACATCACACTATTATCCGCAGTTCCTGCCAGGCGGGGACCAGTTTCTTTATCTGATCCGCAATGGTGAGTCGTCGAAGGCAGGCATTTTCATTGGCTCACTGGACGGCAAGCCCGCCCAGAAGATTATCCAAAGCAATTACAATGCCCTCTACGACGCCGCAACCCAGCGGTTGCTATACGTGCAAACATCAGGAACGCTGATGGCGCGAAAATTGAATTTGAAAGAAGCCAAACTGATAGGTGATCCGGTCACAGTGATGGAAGGCGTTCGCAGTATTGTGAATAATGGCTATACCGAGTTTTCGATTTCGCAAAACAGAATAATGTTTTATGCCAGGGGCAGGGACGTGACGGGAGCGCGGTTTGCTTGGCGTGATCGTTCGGGCAAGCTTCTGGAAAAAATCGGCCTCCCTTTCCAATCTAGAAACGGTTTTCACCTTTCACCAAGCGACGTCCAAGTTGCTTATGGAGCGGGCGATGTGCCCGATGTCTGGGTTATGGACCTTGCGCGTGGCCTAAGTACGCGGGTAAGCTTCAGCTCAGGAAGGGAACCGCGATGGTCTGACGACGGCAAGTCCCTTTACTTCACTAATCCTGGAGGAATCCACAGAAAAGCTGCGGATGGTTCGGGAGAAGAGCAACTGGTTGGGAATAAAGAGAGCCCCGATTTCGTTCATAGCGTTTCTCCTGACGGCAAGTATCTGCTGTTTGGCGTAGATGGCATTTTCATACTTCCACTCTTCGGAGATAAGAAACCGGAACGGTATAGTAAGACCAAGTTCTCTGAAAGTAGAGGTGTCTTTTCCCCGGACGGACGCTGGGTGGCTTACGATTCGGACGAATCGGGCCGCCGCGAGGTTTATATTCAGGGGTTCCCTGAGCGGCGCGGGAAATGGCTTGTCTCCTCTGAAGGAGGCCGCAATGCCAGTTGGCGCGCCGATGGAAAAGAATTGTATTGGGTACGTCCGGACGAAGTCCTGATTGCAGCAGGAGTGGAACTGCAGGCCAGCGGGGTTAAGGTGGGGCGGCAGGAGCCAGTATTCCGGATGCCTTTAGCGACATCCTTTCCTTACTACCAGCCAGCGCACGATGGGCAGCGGTTTTTGGTGTTGGAGCCTGAGGGTGAGGATTTGCCGGATCTCCCAATGGTAGTCGTTCAACACTGGGCGGCTGGTATTTCAAAATAGGCAGCCGTTTCCATTTCAATGGTTCTCTTCAAAGGAGTCGGCCGGACATGCGACCCTTGGTCATCGTCAAGTAAACTAAACTCAGTCCAGCAGATGCCCCTCTCCACTGGTGACAAACTCGGACCCTATGAAATCGTCTCCCCGATTGGCGAAGGCGGGATGGGTGAAGTGTATAAGGCGCGCGACACGCGGCTGGAGCGGACTGTCGCTATCAAAGTTCTGCCTGAGCATATCGCTAAACAAGAGGACCTGCGCAGCCGCTTTGAACGTGAGGCTCGGGCTGTGGCGTCGCTGAATCATCCGAACATTTGTGTGGTCCATGACTTCGGCAGCCAGGATGGTCACGGCTACATGGTGATGGAGTACATGGAGGGCGAGACGCTCAGCAGCCGGATTGCCAAGGGTGCGCTGCCGCTGGATCATGCTCTGAAGTTCGCCGTGCAGATCGCCGATGCGCTGGATCGTGCGCATCGGGCGGGTGTGACGCATCGCGATGTGAAGCCGGCGAATATCATGCTGACGCGTGATGGGGTGAAGGTGCTTGATTTTGGTTTGGCGAAGTCTACGGGATCGGGCAAGCTCGGCCCGGACGACGCCACCATCGTGGCTGGTCTTACCACTGAGGGCACGATCCTGGGCACGCCGCAGTACATGGCCCCGGAGCAGTTCGAAGGTAAAGAGGCGGATGCGCGGGCGGATATTTGGGCGTTTGGTGCCGTGCTGTATGAAATGGTGACGGGGCAGAAGGCATTCCAGGGGAAGAACTATTCCAGTCTGATTGCGTCGATAATTGCGGCCGAGCCTCCGCCCATGTCGGTGGCACCGTTCACGCCGGTGTGGCTGGAACGCCTGGTACGGCGATGTCTGGAAAAAGACCCGGAAGAACGCTACCACTGCATGCGCGATGTTGCGCTGGAGCTGCGCAAGCCGCCACCGGAAACGGCCGCAACACAAAGCGCGAAAACGAGCCGCTGGCCATGGGTCGCGCTAGCTGCGGCGTGTCTCGGAATTGGTGCATTCGCCGGCAGCGCGTTGCTGCGCAAGCCGACCGAACCAACTGTGCCTGCAAAGTTCGACGTGAACCCGCCGCCCGGCAGCCAGTTCGCGTCGATCAACAACATAGGCGGATCGGCGATCTCCCCCGACGGACGCACGCTTGCCTATATGGCGACGAACGCCAAGGGCGTATCGCTGCTTTATGTCCGGCTCTTGGAATCGTTGGAGGCACAAGCCCTACCCGGGACAGAAGAGGCAGGCCGCCCGTTCTGGTCGCCCGATAGCAAGTCGATCGGGTTTGTGGCGCAAGGGAAACTGAAGAGGGTTGACATGAGTGGCGGTAGCCCGATGACGCTATGCGATGTGCCAGTTGCCAGAGGTGGAACGTGGAGCGAGGATGGACAGATTCTGTTCGCCGACCGAGTAGTTGGCCTGAAGCGGGTTGCCGCCTCGGGCGGAACGCCGGTGCCGGTGACGACCGTAAACCAGCAATCGGGAGAAGCATTCCATTACTATCCGCAGTATCTACCCGGAGGCAAGCATTACCTCTACTTGGTGCGCTATGCCGACGAGGAGAAGAATGCCATCTTTGTGGGGTCAATGGACGGCAAGCCGGCAGTCAAGCTGTTGGAGACGGGATATAGGGCAGTGTACGACCCGAGTTCCAAGCGGTTGCTCTACGTCCAAGGGGCCGGAACGCTGATGGCCCGGACACTGGAGCTGGATCCCCCACGACTGACTGGAGAAGCGGTAACGGTAACGGAAAGGGTAGGCTTGGCACTTACCAATCGCTATCTAGAGTCTTCGGTCTCCGGGAACGGGACTTTGTTCTACGCAAGGGGGAGTGGCGGTGGAAAGTTTCAGTTTGCGTGGATTGACCGGGGGGGCAAGCAATTAGAAGCGTTTGGCCAACCGGTAGATGCAGATTTCCGCTACAGTCTATCCCCTGACGGGACCCGGGTGGCGTACGCAGCTCCTTCGAATGGAGGCCAGAACGAAGTATGGGTGATGGAGTTGGCCAGAGGGTTAAGTACACGGATCACGTTCACCGGTGGTTTCGCTCCACAGTGGTCGCCGGACGGCAGGCGGTTATATTACCGGAACGGAAAAGGGATCCACTGGAAAGCAGCCGACGGCAGCGGAGAAGAGGAGTTGCTGAGCAAAGGTGGACCTGTCGACTATCCAAGCAGTGTATCGCCCGACGGAAAAGTGCTGCTGTATGGAGCTGCTGACATTAATACGCTTACGCTGACCGGGGAGCGGAAGTCGGAATCGTACCTTGCGACAAAGTATCAAGAGGGTTTTGCGGCATTCTCGCCGGATGGACGATGGGTGGCGTACGAGTCCTATGAATCTGGAAGACAGGAAGTCTATGTGCAAGGATACCCGGAGCGGAGAGGGAAGTGGCTGGTGTCGGCGGAAGGCGGAGGGTATCCGCAATGGCGCGGGGACGGGAAGGAGTTGTACTGGACCAAGCCAGATGGCACAGTGATGGCGGCAGGCATCATGCTGCAGGAGTCGGGATTGCAGGTGGGGCGGGCGGAAGCGCTGTTCCGGCTACCAGTCGGGCGTTCCATCTTCTCACCCGCACGGGATGGGAAGCGGTTTTTGGTGCAAGTGCCGGAACGCGCTGGGCAGGAGGCGCTGCCGATGGTGGTGGTGCAGAACTGGGCGGCGCGACTGGGCAAGTAGTACGCTTGCGCCCCCCGATCCGGCCCACCCGAGTCTTGCAGGAAAACACTCCAATGGAGTATAGTGAACTGTGCATACGGTCGTCGAAACCCCCGGCTTTCTGAGCGACGCCAAGGCACTCGGTATGCTGGAAGCGGAACGGTGTGAAATTCTGACATACCTTGCCATGAATCCAGAGGCCGGCAACGAGATTGCCGGGACCGGTGGTGCGAGGAAGCTTCGTTTTCCAGGAAGAGGAAAAGGGAAAAGCGGCGGCTACCGCGTGATCACCTTCTTCACTGGCGCCGCATTCCCGGTTTTCCTGCTGAATGCCTTTGCCAAGAATGAAAGAGCGAATCTCACCAAAATGGAATGCGCCACGCTGAAGAAGATTCTCACCGCCATCACAACCACTTACATGGCCAAAGACCGCAGCGGCTCGCAAATGAAGAATAAAAAGCATAAGGAATCGAAATGAAGAAGACACTAACACCAGGCCAAAGAATGATTGAAAGCGCCAAGCAGGCTCTCGCTTTTGCCAAGGGCGACGGTGAGAACCAATGCCTGGTTCATGTCCCCGAAGAGGTGGACGTGAAGGCGATTCGAGAGAGAATCTCACTATCCCAGTCGGAATTCGCTAAACTCTTCGGGTTGAGCAAAAGGACATTGGAACATTGGGAACATGGGAGGCGCGTGCCCAGTGGCCCAGCTCGCGCCTTCCTCACGGTCATTGCTCGAGAACCGGAAGCGGTCCGGCGGGCTTTGTTAGGCTAGATAGCACGATGCCCCTGGCAACCGGTGACAAACTCGGTCCCTACGAAATCGTCTCGCCGATTGGTGAAGGCGGGATGGGCGAAGTGTATAAGGCGCGCGACACGCGGCTGGAGCGGTCGGTTGCGATCAAAGTGCTGCCTGAACATATCGCCAAGCGCGAGGATTTGAGAGCGCGGTTTGAACGAGAGGCGCGGGCGGTTGCGTCGCTCAATCATCCGAACATTTGTACGTTGCATGATATCGGGCCGGGCTACATGGTGATGGAGTTGATCGAAGGCGAGACGCTCAGCAGCCGGATTGCTAAGGGTCCTGTGCCGCTGGACCAAGCCCTAAAGTTCGCCGTGCAAATTGCCGATGCGCTCGATCGCGCTCATCGCGCAGGCGTTACGCATCGCGATGTGAAGCCGGCTAATATCATGCTCACGCGTGATGGAGTGAAGGTGCTGGATTTCGGGTTGGCCAAGTCCGCAGCCAGCCAAAAGCCCGGGCCTGATGATGCGACGCTCGTCGCCCGGCTCACAACTGAGGGCACGATACTGGGCACGCCGCAGTACATGGCTCCGGAGCAGTTCGAGGGCAAAGAAGCCGACGCCCGGGCGGACATCTGGGCCTTCGGCGCAGTGCTTTATGAAAT
>JAYUSZ010000137.1:0-5006 GCA_043755435.1 Bryobacterales bacterium
ATGGCGATTGCCTTCGAAAGCCTGTTCACACCGCTCTTTCATCTTTGATTCCGTTCTCTTCTGGCCCGATTTCTTTCGGGCACTGCTTCGCTTGACCCCGCCACACATCAGGCGGGTAGCCGCGCCCGGCACTCGTCTCCGTTCTGCTTTATCGGCTCCCCCAGCCAGATTCAGCCCTGCGGGTTCGTTCGCTTCTCTCACCAGAATCAGCCCGGTCCCCCCAACAAAGCACTACACCTCCCTTGGGAGCGGCTCCGCTTGCTTTTCGTGCCCCGAAAGAAACGGGCAAAAGGAGAACAAATTATGTATTCGAATCGCGTAAATCTGACAGGCTTCATCGGCCAAGACGCCGAAGTCAAAACCACCCGGAACAAGACCTCATACACGGTCCTGTCGCTGGCAACCAAGCGTTCCTGGAAAGACAAGGAAGGCGACTGGCAGTCCGAAACCACGTGGCACCGCTGCATCGTGTGGGGAAAGCTGGGCGAGTTCGCAGCCTCGTTGACGAAGGGCACTCACGCTCAAATCGAAGGCGAACTCCGGCATCGCGATTACGTGGCGAAGAACGGCAAAGCCGGTGAAGCGAAGAAATCAATCACGGAGGTTCGAGTGATCTCCATCGTGAAGCTTGATCGACGCCAGAAGTCTGGCGATGAAGCCGCAGAAGTGGCGGGGGCGGCCTAAGGGCCGTCTCCCCAGGAAGGCACAAGGGGTGAATTATGAACACAGAACAAGCCAAACAACTCAGTGAAGACGCGCTCGACCGCTTGATGACAGCGCTTGAAGCCGGACAGAGCGATGCACTCAAGAACTATCTGACCGTGATGTCACGATTCCATAAGTACTCTTGGGGCAACTGCCTCATGATCCACTTCCAGCGTCCCAATTCCACGCATGTGGCGGGATTTCAGGCGTGGCTCAAATTGAAACGCATCGTTCGCAAGGGCGAGAAAGGGATCGTGATATTGGCTCCCATGGTGGGTCGTATCAAGGCTGCCGAGGAATTATCGGAAGACCAGAAGACTCGCCTGTTTGGGTTTCGCGCGGCTCACGTATTTGATGTCAGTCAGACTGACGGGGAATCGTTGCCGGAATTCGCGACCGTGCAGGGGGATCCAGGTGACTTGATCGAAAAGCTCGTGAAATTCGTGGGTGACCGCGGAATCGCTCTCGAATATTCTGATCGAATCAGGCCCGCGCATGGAATGTCCGAAGGCGGGAAGATCACTCTGTTGCCGGATCTTGCGCCAGCCGAACATCTATCGGTTTTGGTCCACGAGGTTGCGCATGAATTGCTCCACGGGGGTGACCGCCGCGCGTCCACAACGCATACGGTCCGTGAGACCGAAGCTGAAGCAGTGGCATTCGTTGTCTGTAATGCTGTTGGGCTTGATACGAATTCCGCAAGCAGCGATTACATCCAACTTCATTCGGGCGACAAGGCCACCTTGGCCGAGTCGCTAACGTCCATTCAGAAGACGGCGGCTGAGATCTTGACTGCTATATCGAGCGGTAACCCATAACTCAATTGGCAATGGTTGGGCTTTTCCAATCATTGCCTTTCGCCTTAATATCGTATAGGCCTTGAGTGAGAATTTAACGGCGAATAGGTCTTTTCAAGTTACAATTAAGGCTGCGATTGCAGGAGGTAGTGGTCAGAACCGTCAATTTGCGCACCGATATTCCGGACAATCGTGAACTCCACGTCACGCTCCCAGCGGATGTGTCTGTGGGTCCAGCGGACGTAGTTATCGTCGTGTCCACTCTCACAACACCGCCAGCAAAAACGTTTGGGGATTTTTTGGATTCCGAGTTCGTAGGCATTTGGAAAGATAGAACGGACATCACCGACAGCGCCACCGTTGCTTGCGATCTCCGCGAAGAAGCGTGGCGACGCTCATCGTAAATGACGCTCGTTTGCGCGGACGTATGGATTGACTGTCTGCGGAGTATTCCAGTATCGAGTGCTTACCCTCATTCTGGATGATGGCGAACGTGATCCGCAGCCTCATCGATAGCCGCATCAATTTCATCATCGGGGACGTCAGCGGCCTTGGCTGCGGTCTTATCGACGCGATCCAACAATTGCCTTGAAAGCTGCTGCCGTAGTTCCTCGGTGGCGTGTCTCAACCTTTCATTTTTCATATTTTTCATGGTTGACGCTTCCGATCCGAATCTCGAATCAACAACCACTCTGCCAAATCAGGGGATATGTAAAAAGTCGTGGACTTCAATCTTTCAAGGACCTGCTTGACATCAATCAATCGTCGAGCCGCCGCTTCGTCCAGCACACGCAAGGTTCCGAGTGTAGGAATGTGCCTTCTGGCGGCTTCGCGACGGCCTTGAGCATCGTCGATGATCAGCCATTCTGGATGGATTTCCTGAGCGAGTGATATGGCTTCCCGCTCACCTTGACCCAAATAGGTGAGTGAAGTTTCGACTGCGGGGGCAACCCGGACTTCAAGCCAAGATGGCGGAGCGGCAATCCACGCGCGAACAATCTGAGGGGTTCGTGGAGCGCTCTACTCTCGCAAGACGGCATCCGGAATTAGTACATGCCCAAATAGTTTGGGGAGAATATCCGCGTATTCAATTTCGACCAAGTATCTTAGCGGAGTCGAATCCGCGATGACGATCATGCGTAGCGGATGGCCTTGGTCAAATCGTCGTCGAGATCTTGTCTTGAATAATCTAGATAGACGTTGTGCTGTTTAAGAAACGCATGCACATCAAACCTGCTTTCAAAACTCAACATTCGCCTGACCTGCTCCTCTGACAGGTGCCGCGATCGGTAACCTTCCAACGCCATAGACTCAAGCGCGATGCGGGAGAGGTCTGTCTCGGCCCCCAAATCCTTTGCAATGTCTTCGGGCACATTCAGTACGATGGTCATTTTAGGCACCTTCCTTCGCGCGGCCAGCATCGCCGGGCTCTACTAGCTTTCTACCATTATCTGCCATTCTCTTCAAGACCAAACTACCGTCGGGTGATGATCCTAACCGGCTACTTGTCTGCTAGCACAATCGGTTCCGAATTTGATCTAAAAGACAAAGCGAAAACGCTTGGACTTGTTTTCTGCTGTACAGTTGCTGTACGAAAGTCAAAACAGGTTGATTTCTAGACAGGTGTGTTCTTTCCGACGAGCTACCAGGCTGCTCCACCCCGCGGTAAATTCTCATCCGTCTGAAGTTAAGAATTTGCCGCGAATTGGATGCGTTTTGCATTTTCGCCTTGTTGCCCTCTCGATCCCTCTGGACCCCCATTTTCGCCTTGTTTCTCCAGTTTTTGCTGTACAGTTGCTGTACGATTTTCGGCGACTTCAAGTACACGTTTCTGAGAGTAATCAAAGCCCTGCCACTTTTCAAAGACCCGCTGTTCGTTTACGTGAGCGTAATGGGCTATCGTCCGGTACGAATTCCCGCTTATCTTACAAACTTCCGGGACCGAATAACCAGCTTCGAGGAGAGCCGAGATCCCGGTATGTTTGGTTTCATGGAACCGCACACCGCGTAGCTTTTCCCGTTTGGCTTTCTTGTAAACCGATTCCCTAAATGCCTCTAAAGTTCCCCAACGATTGAAAATCTGCCCACTCTCTTGCGGTTCACCCATAGTCTCCAATGCCTTTGGATGGAGCCTGATCCACCTACCGTCTTGCCCCTTGATTCCGGGAATCCACAACTGATCCGGTGCTTTGAAATGGGACCACTCGGCATTGAAAACCTGACTGATCCGAAGAAGTGAGTAGAGCCCAAACGTGAGCGCTTGGTTCAAATAGATGTCCACCTGATAACGTGGATCGACTGAAAGAAGACGATCCCTTTGATCGTCCGTTAAATACTGGCCAACGAATTCCGACTTCGGAATTTTGAAAGACTCGAAAGGGTAAACGGCCAACCATTTTTTTTTGAGGCAAAACCGGCAGAAAGTTCGCAGGATGCGCAACGACAAGCTCTGGCCGCCTGGATTGTTACCAATCGATTTCAGATGTCCCAACCACAGATGAACCAAATCTTCGGTCAACTGGTCAACGGATCTGATTTTGAAATGGTTGATAACTTGTTCCAGATGGCGGCGATTCAGTTCGTGAGTACATCCCTTGACATTCTCGCGCGCCAAGAATGCTTCTAGCGCAACGCGAATGTCTTTGGCGTGAACCATATGCCCGGCGCGGACCTGCACTGCTTCCTCGGCCATCTTTCGGGCATAGTCGTTCGCAAGAGCCTTACCGGCACCAGCAGGATGAACCTTGGAATGGCACTGGCCGTGTTCATCGCGCCAGCCGCTATGCCACTTTTGTCCACGCTTAAACGCCCAGTAGGATGGGTTAGACATCAGGGCATCATTATAGGTTTCCCATTTGCTTGTTGGCTAGCCAATACTCAATCGCCCTGCGGCTGAATAGCCGTTTGCGCGGGCTGATTGGCACGGACGGAATCTCGCCCCTAGCCGCTTTCTTGTACACAGTCTTGATGCTGTAGTGCAGTAGCTCAGCGATCTCTTCTATTGTCATCAGTGCGCTCAGTTCGCCCATCTTTATCCTCCGCTTGTTTGTCTTCTACACATATAAGAGTCGCGGCGATCCAATAGTGCACCAGGGGTCTTGATCCGCCTACACCCTCCGCGGTAGAGTTTCGGAACCTGGTTCTGAACAGAGTACACATCCACTGAACATCTTTAATTCAACAGCATGCCGCAAAGTAACGTCATGGTTGGCGCGTGGGGTCACGTCCAATGGGACGACTCGCCAAAGGAACGTTTCCGCAGCAATTGTGGGATTGGGCGATGGGCCAAATTCCGCGTATTGCTGCGAAATACGAACGCAGGTTTCGGCAAGACATCGAAGCGGAACTGGCCGTTTCTCTACTGAAGTTGAGTCGCCATCCAAATCAAAAAGCCGACGACTGGAGGAAATACATCTACGTCAGTCTTTCGAATCGAGCGATTTACCTTACAACGGCTTGGTCCAAGAAGCGGTCACAGGAAACTCCCCTCGATCCACATGTGGA
>JAYUSZ010000138.1:0-12753 GCA_043755435.1 Bryobacterales bacterium
GGCACAACGAACGCGCCAAGCCGTTCCGTTGGCGCAAGCGCGAGGTCAAAGGCAGTCAGCTTCGCAATACAATTATCAACTTACGCAATTAAGCACTAGGCACAAATGACTTCCAGTTCTCCCATCCATACAACAACGCTTGGTCTTCTGCGCAAGGCATCGCAACATTAATCAACGCCATCCGCAATGCCCCCATTGAGCCCGGCATGCCAGTGCCTCCAATCCTTGTGATTTGCCCGCCGCCAGTGCTTTTCACGAAATGTACGATTGCGTCAAAGTTCGCTGGGGCCGAACAACGATGCGTCGGCCTCGCCGAAGCCTATCATAAGATTTGTGCGGATCTGGATTGCCACTACTTTGACGCGGGTAGCGTGACTCCAGCCAGCCTGGTTGACGGTATCCACCTTGACCAGGATCAACATCTGATACTAGGCAATGCGCTCGTGACCATAGTGGATTCCTTTATGGTATAGTTGCCTATCGTTTTAGAAAAACTGTAGGAGAGTCACTATGCGTTTATTAATATTCATGATTGGTTTACTGGGCACACTCACTGCGCAAGAGTATCGTGCCACCTTAAGCGGCAGGATTACTGACCCGCAAGGCGCCGCCATCGCAGGGGCTACAATCATTGCTACACAAGTCGACACTGGTTCAAAACATGAAACCATTGCCGGATCCGATGGTCTTTACAGCCTTCCATTTCTTTCTCCTTCCTCCTACCGCTTAGTGGCGGAATCAAAAGGTTTTAAAAAGTACGACCGCAAGGGTATCCAACTCGGTGCTAACGAACGCATCAGCATTGATATTCAAATGGAAATTGGGGCTATGACGGAAACTATTTCTGTCACAGCTGACGCATCGATTCTAACCACCGCAACGGCGTCTACCGGTCAGGTAATTACCACGCGTCAGATTGAGAACATGCCCCTTTCTGGCCGCACCCCTCTTGCCTTGGCTCAACTTGCCTTTGGCGTAACGCCCACCGACGACCCGCGCTTCACTAGGCCTTTTGACAACGCCGGCCCGTCGGGTTTCTCAATGGGAGGAGCTCCTTCAAGATCAAATGAATTGTTGATTGATGGTGCGCCCGACACGACAGGAGATAACCGGGTTGCCTATAATCCGCCTGTCGATGCGGTGGCCGAAGTGAAAGCGGAAAGCTTCCAGGCCGATGCCGCATATGGCCACACCGGTGGCGGAACAGTAAACGTAGTACTCAAAAGCGGTAGCAACAATTTCCATGGCTCTTTGTACGAATTCAATCAAGTGTCAAATTTCGCCGCGACACCTTTCTTTACCAATAAAGCTGGAGGCAAGAAGCCGATTTTGCGCTTCAACCAGTGGGGCGGAAGCTTCTCGGGTCCAGTGACGATTCCAAAACTTATCGACGGCAAGAACAAAGTGTTTTTCTTCTTCGCATATGAGGGAATCAAAGATGCCCTGCCTGCGCCTTCTACTTCCACTCTTCCCACAGCGGCGGAAAAATCCGGCAATCTCTCGGCATTGCTGGGTGTTAATTCGTCCTATCAGATTTTTGACCCCTCGACTGGCGTTGTTGAAGGCACTCGTGTCCGCCGCCAACCGTTTGCCAATAACATTATTCCTCCCAGCCGAATTTCTCCTATCGCTCTAAATTATCTAAAGCTCTACGCCGAACCCAACCAGCCAGGGCGCGCCGATGGACAAGACAATTTCCTTTCTGTGACCAATGGCGAACGCAACGATTTTTACAATTATCTGGGCCGCGTTGATCTTAATATTTCTGATCGCCACAAGCTTTATGTCAACCTTCGGAACAACAAGCGCATCGGCCAGGGTGGCAATAGTTTCGGTAAAGGGCTAACCGATAATCCAACTGCAACCAACGCCTTGCGGCGAACCAACTACGGCTTGATGCTGGATGACGTATACACCATCACCCCAACTTTTTTGATGAACACACGCATCAACTGGACCCGTTTCAAAGAGCCGCGTATTAACTATTCCGAAGGTTTTGATTCCACTGCGCTTGGATTTCCGTCTTACCTCGCTTCCGCTTCCCCGCGCAAGGTGCTCCCTCGCATCCGCTTTTCAAGGTTCACTGGAGTTGGCGATTCAGGCGGCCGCGAATTTCCCTTCGACTCGTTTCAATTGTTTGAAAGCTTCACCAAAATCACCGGCAAGCACAGTCTGAAATTTGGTGCCGACATCCGGCAATTGCGTGAAAGTGATTTGGACTACGGCCTTTCCAATGGCGACTTTGTTTTCGGAACCAATTGGACCCAAGGCCCTCTGGACAATTCTGCCGCCGCGCCTTTGGGTCAGGATTTGGCAAGTTTCCTATTGGGTCTGCCCACCTCTGGACAGTTCGATCTAACCGCCTCCCGCACCAACAAAAGCAACTACTATGCTTTTTTTCTACAAGACGATTTTAGGGTGAAAACTAATCTGACACTCAACATCGGTCTGCGTGCAGAGCACGAAGGTAGCACTACGGAACGGTTCAACCGCACAGTGAATGGCTTCAATGAAGGCGCAGCTAGTCCTATTTCCGCCGCTGCCCAAGCGGCCTATGCCCGCTCCCCAATCGCCGAGCTTGCCACTTTACGTGTAAATGGCGGCGTAACTTTTGCTACTCCCGATCAACCTGAAATTTATAAAACCCCTGCCGTGACCTTTTCCCCTCGATTCGGTTTCGCATACACTCCAAACGGTAAAATGGTGGTTCGAGGAGGCATTGGTATCTACTACGCTGCTAACGGCGTGGTTGGCAACAACGCTCCCGGATTTAGCCAGACTACTGCTCTGGTCCCCACGCTGAATGGCTTCCTTTCCCCCAGCGCAACTTTGGTCAATCCCTTTCCAACGGGGATTCAAGCACCGACCGGCAGCCGCGATGGCCTTGCTACTTTTCTGGGCCGGGGTGTCCAGTTGAACACTCCGAATGCGGAATCGCAATACTCAGCGCGCTGGCAGCTTTCCGCACAACGCGAACTATCAAAAAATATGGTTCTGGAAGTTGGGTATATGGCGAACAAGGCGGTCCGGTTACCCGTTGACTTCAACTCCAATGGAATTCCCTTACAATTCCTTAGTAACTCCGCTTCACGCGATCAGCCGGCTATCGATCGCTTGAGCGCGAACGTTGCAAACCCTTTCGCAAATCTCATTCCCGGGACAACTTTGAACGGTTCAGTCATTGCCCGTAACCAATTGCTGCGGCCCTATCCCCAGTTCACCACCGTCAATGTTCTGCGCATGAACGATGGCTCGTCGCACTATCACGCATTGCAGACTCGCCTTGAGCGCCGGTTTTCAAGTGGCTTTCAATTCATGGCCAATTATCAGTGGTCAAAACTGTTGGAACGCCGTAGCCGGTTAAATGAACTGGATCCTTTCCTGGAAAAACGCATTGCTGCTGAAGATCGTCCTCACCGTCTGGTCGCCAGCGGTTCCTATGAATTGCCATTCGGAAAGGGAAAGGCGCATCTCTCGAATATCCACCCCGTAGCCAATCTCTTTGTAGGAGGATGGAACCTCAATGCCATTCTCACTCTGCAGCCTGGCGGACCCATCAACTGGGGCAACGTAATTTACCTTGGTGGTGAATTGAACATGCAGGCGCACAATCCCGACGGTGTGTTCAACACAACGGTCTTCAACCGTGTTGCAGCACAGCAACTTGCCTCCAACCGGCGTACCTTTCCCACACGTTTTAGCGACATTCGCTCCGATGGCATTCAGCAATTGGATTTTTCTGCTATCAAGGGTTTCCGCATCACAGAGAAAGTGAATATGACCTATCGCTGCGAATTTTTCAATGGAACCAACCGGCCCATCTTTTCCGCCCCGAACGTGGATCCCACCAATACCAATTTTGGCCTGATCACCAACCAGGCCAACCAGCCACGGCGAATCCAAATGGCTCTGCGCCTCGTATTCTAGAATTCAGATCGTTTGCCCCCGGGCGAAGAAGACACGGTTTTCTTCGCCGGTCCAAAAGTCTCCAACGTAGTACGAATTCGAGTGGAATAGAACGCCTCTCACGTGTAGACTGACTAGATGCCTATCTGGGATCGAATTCGCCTCAGCTTCATGATGTTCCTGAACTATGTCATTTGGGGGGCCTGGTACGTCACCATTGGAACCTACCTCACCGCCACTTTGAAATTTTCAGGAACGGAAACTGGCGCGGTCTTTGGAACCACTGCGCTGGCCTCCATGATTTCTCCCTTCTTTGTTGGATTAATCGCCGATCGTTTCTTCGCCTCTGAACGCGTACTCGCCGTTCTGCATTTGGTTGGAGCCGGGTTGCTCTACTTGGTCACAACGCAGACAACCTTCGGCCCGGTCTACGGCATCATGCTAGCTTATTGCTTGTGTTACTTCCCCACCGTTTCGTTAACCAACTCCATCACGCTCCGTCAAATCAAAGACCCTGGCAAGGATTTCCCATTGATCCGCGTTTTCGCCACCATCGGTTGGGTGGTTATTGGTTTGATCATCGGACAAATGGGCGTGGAAGCAACCCATGTCCCTTTTCTGATCGCTGCTGGAGCATCTCTGCTTATGAGTGCCTTTAGCTTAATGCTGCCTCACACGCCTCCGGAAAATAAAGGGGAGGCCATTACAGTGCGCAGTATTCTAGGGCTCGACGCTCTTGATATGTTGAAGGACCGTTCCTTTCTAGTCTTCGTAATTGCTTCCATTCTTGCCTGCATCCCACTAACCTTTTATTTCTCATTCACCAACGCGTACCTGAACGAATTGAAGGTAAGCAATGCGGCTGGGAAAATGGCACTAGGACAAGTTTCTGAAATAGGCATGATGCTGCTCATGCCTCTGATTTTCCGCAAAGTCTCCGTCAAGTTCATCCTGCTGATGGGCCTCGCTGCCTGGTCCATGCGCTACGCGTTGCTTGCCTTCGGCAATCCCGATTCCGGCATGTGGATGTTCTATCTGGCCATTCTTCTGCACGGCGTATGTTACGACTTCTTCTTCATGACAGGGCAGTTGTATACCGACATGCAAGCACCTCCCAAACTACGCAGCGCCGCCCAAGGGTTGATCATCTTCCTAACCTATGGTGTGGGCATGTTCATTGGCTCTCTGCTATCCGGTGTGGCCATCGATTACTTCACCAAAACCAATGGAGGTGTGGTCACCAAGGATTGGCAGAGCTTCTGGTCAGCATCTTCAGCGGGAGCCTTCGTAATCCTGTTGATGATCGCTCTGTTCTTCCGCTCCAACGCAAAGGTACAATCGGCGGCAGAGTAAATCCGCGTTCCCAAATGCCCCAAGTATTGTTAGTGCACTGGAATGAAGCAGAGGCAGCCGAACGGGCGAAGTTGCTGATTCAATCTGGCGTCTCAGTTGCCGCAACGGTTTCTTCGGGTGGCGAAGTGATGAAGACGCTGAAGAAGTCGCCGGGCATCGATGCCTTTGTCATCAGCCTCGAACGCATGCCTTCGCACGGTCGGGAGGTGGGCAAGTTTCTGCGAGAAGTGAAATCCACCCGGCATTTGCCCCTGATCTATATTGAAGGCCCTGTCCCGGAAAAGAATGCCATAGTCCGTGAATTGCTCCCTGATGCAATCTACACAAGTTGGAAAGGTCTAGCCGCTGCCCTTAAGAACGTGAAGCCCATTGAAAATCCAATCGTTCCCGGTTGGACCATCAATTCCGAAAAACCCCTTATTCAGAAACTCGGGATCCGCGCTGGTATGAAGGTGGGCCTTCACGGGGCACCAGAAGAATTAGAAGAACTACTGGGTGAAATCCCAGACGGTATTCGATTCCTGGAACGCGGCAAAGCCGATCTCTACTTCTGGTTCGTCCGGTCTGTAGATGAGCTTCTCCGCGAGATTCCCTTCATGTCCGTGCGTTGCCCACTGTGGATTTGCTGGCCCAAAGGAATGGGTGGCCTGAAGCAACCATTGATCCGCAAAACAGCCAAGGAAGTTGGCTTGGTGGACTACAAGATCTGTTCCATTAGCCAAACATGGTCGGGAATGATCTTCAAGGTTAAAGACAATTGAACGCCCCAAGATTCACCCTCTGGATTCCCGCAGTTACCATGACGCTGATGTCGCTGATCAGCTACATTGACCGCAATACGCTTGCTGTGTTGGCTCCCACAATTCTTGAGGAAATGAAGCTGTCCAACGAACAGTACGGCTATATTGTTGCAGCGTTTTCCATTCTCTACATGATCGGCAATCCGGTCTGGGGCCGCTGGATCGATCGCTTCGGCCTTCGCCTTGGCATGACCACCGCCGTCACCTTCTGGACCCTCGCTAGCATGTCCCATGCCTTCGCTCAGGGCTTCTGGAGTTTTGGATTGGCACGCGCCGCTCTTGGCTTCGGCGAAGGGGCAACCTTCCCAGGTGGATATCGCACCGTGGTTGAAACTTTACCTATTGAGAATCGCTCCAAGGGCGTTGCCGTCGCCTACTCTGGTGGGTCCCTTGGCGCAGTAGTCACGCCACTGATCATCATCCCCATCGCTGCAAAATGGGGTTGGCGTGGAGCCTTCTGGTTCACCGGCATCATCGGCATTGTCTGGCTTCTAATCTGGACCTTGGTCAATCGGCTTCCAGCCATGCGCAAGCCGCGGCAGGTTCCGGCAACCCCCGTTTCCCCTCCCAACTTCTTCGACCGTAAAGCCTGGAGCTTCTTCTTTGTCTATGCCTTCGGTGCCTTCCCCTTGGGCTTTGTACTTTATACATCCGCACTCTATCTGAAGACGCTGGGACTTTCCCAAGGCGAGATGGCTAAGCTATTATGGATCCCTCCGTTCGGATGGGAGGTTGGCTACTTCTTCTGGGGCTGGGTTACCGATCGAACAGTTTCCAGAATCAGCGATCCAATGCCCGTCTTCCGCCGCCTGTTTACAGTTCTCATGATTCTCAGTCTGCCCTTAGCCTTCGCCACCGAGATGCGCCCCTTGCCCTTGTTGATGGGCGAACTGTTCCTAGCCATGTTCGCAACTGCGGGCTTTGTGATCGTCGGAGTCAGCTATGCAACAACCATCTATACTGCGGAGCATGCCGGCCTGATCGCTGGCCTCGGCGCTGGTTCCTGGTCTGGAGTAGTTGGTCTCTTGATGCCCTTCATTGGCCGATTGTTTGATCAACACAACTACACCCTGGCATTCCAAATTGCAACAACCTTTCCGTTGGTAGGCTATCTGGCTTGGCTGCTGACAACTCGCAATGCCCGAAGCTGAAGTCCACATGGTTGGCATTCTGGTGCATGGCGACAATCACTTCATCGTCAATGGCCCCCTGCCTTCACGCCAGCAAGCAGTGGAACTGGCAACCCACTGGTCGCTGATCAGAATCGGTTCGGCAACTCCAGAACATTTGAAGAAATGGACTATCAGCACCAAGGAGTTTCGTGAGAACCTGAAGTGGGCTGTGGTGCTGGAAGCCGGAAGCGCAGTGCAACCGTCCATTGAGCAGTTACTTGCCGAATTGCAAGATAGGGCAGTCCGCATCCACTGGGCTGAACAAGCGGATTGGTGAGGCATCAAATAATGGAATCACAAAACAATGAAGCGCGTGACAACCTGTAGACTCCACTTCCCATGAAGTTTGCCAACCTTTTCGACTTACTGCTCAACTCGCCTTTCGCCGGAGCAAACCTGAATTTGGAGCGATTTCCAGATTACCCGCGTCGGATTGACATTGATTGAATGGTTTCTGATTGATACGAATGTATTGTCGGAGTACAACTGGTTTAGCAGTCCAAACATGGGTATCAAACGCTAGCTCTCGCTGGCAAAATCAAGATGAATAGTAGTTTTCCGCATCTTCTTTGTTTTCTCGAAGGTAATCAAGGTAAGAATCCACTCCATCAAGATAGGTGCACAAGCTTTCCATCCGATCAGCAAAGACACCAATGTTTATGTGTGTCAAAGTTTCTGGAAGATTTTTCAACCCTTCTTTATTTCTCTTGTAGCGAAAGGACGTTGACTTGGGATCGACTTCAGAAAGTTGCTTAATGTAAGAATCAATGCCAGCAAAATCATCGGATGAAAACTTCAGCTTACAAACTTGTTTTACGTTGTCAGTTTTGAGAAGACACTTGAAATCACCCCATAGTTGGTCCAAGCCATGTTGGTTTTCTAAATCTTTGAGAGCCTTTTTATTCAATTTTTCCTCTGCTACGAATGCAATCAGCCATACGAGTCTCTTCAGGACTAGTTCCAAATGATGCCGGTAAAGATAAACGATTGGATACACCAGGAAGTTCTTGTCACTCCCTGTTTCACAAACATATTCTGCAAGCTGACGGGCACCACGCCGATACCCCTCAACGTAAGGAAGATCTCCCTCAAAGCTTGACGTTAGACAAGCGGTGGCGGTCCAATTTGAACCGTCGGAACCAAACAACCGGTCATCATTCCTGGGTGCCGGAGGGAGTTGGAAATACTTCTCGTCCATTTGAGCCAATATACAGTGTTCTCAGTCATGATGCCGAGATTCCGATCAGCACCAAGAGTTTGCCCAAATCAACTTAAAATGGAAACGCAAAGCCTTTCGTGAGAACCTTAAATAGTTGCCGCTCACCACCAATTGGCCTGGAGAAATTGAATGAATTTTACGCCGGAATTTCTATTCCTGGGTTTGCTTTGGTACGTCGTCTTCCTGTTTTCCACAGTCTGCCATGAAGCAGGCCATGCCTACATGGCTGCTCGTCTGGGAGATCAAACGGCTTACCTGGGTGGACAAGTATCCCTCAACCCCGCCCCGCACATGCAGCGCGAACCCATGGGTATGATGATTTTCCCCTGGATCAGCTACCTCTTTCTCACCAGCGGCTGGATGATGGGCTGGGCCAGCGTTCCTATTGATCCTTACTGGACCCTGCGTAATCCCAAGAAAGCTTCCATGGTCTCGGTAGCAGGTCCCCTGGCAAATTTTGCTCTAGCACTCATCTCCGCCCTGGTAATTCGTCTTGGACTTGGCGCTGGATTATTTGGCCCGCCTAGTACTGGAGCAATAGAAAATCTGGTAGTCGGAACGACCCCTGCCATGGAAGGCATCGCAACTTTCTTAAGCCTCATGTTCAGCCTCAATCTGCTGCTCGGTATGTTCAACCTGATCCCCGTTCCGCCCCTGGATGGCTATTCAGTTCTGGGTCTCTTTCTACCGGAAAACCTGGCAAGAAAATTGGAAGAATTTCGCTTTCAGTACAGCCGCTTTTCCTTCGTCGGCCTGTTGATTGCCTGGAAACTATTCGGCGAATTTGGATTTGGACTGTTCAGAGCTGGCGTGCATCTCTTATACTCTGGTTACCTCAAGTATTAGATTCCAAGTTTTCACTTCTTGCGGCCCGATACGCAAACCAACTGTTCGTGCTTTTGTAACGTCACTTCTTCGAAGCCGGCCTGCACAAACTGTCTCTGAAGCAGCGGGCCTGCCGTTTCTCCAAGCGCTTCCATCGCCACAACAGCCATTCCCCCTGGCCGCAGGACTCGTTTCAGTTCGCCGAAATCCTTCACCGGGTCCTTTGCGTATTGAGCCACGTCAATCGAAAAAGCTTTGTCGAAATAGGCATAGGCAAACGGAAGCTTCGAGGCTGGACCCACCTGCAATTGCATTCGTCCGCTATCCAACAACTTCTTATTGCGCTTAAACGCCAAGTGAAACATAGTTTCGGAATGATCCACACCCATGATCAAACCGCTAGTTACATGGTTGGCAACCTGGGCCATGTCCATTCCACAGGCATAGCCAACTTCAAGTACATAATCGGTGGTTTGCAAGTCCAGCACCGAAATCACCCAGCGGTTTCTTGCCTTGTTGGCTTTTTCCATCTTGCCAGCAACAATACGCCCAATAATCCCGCGCGGCATGGCCCGCTGATTTCTTAAAAATGAGGTCAATGCCCTATTTCTTCCTATTCCCCACCATCGCCAAGTTCCT
The DNA here is from genome assembly GCA_043755435.1 of Bryobacterales bacterium. Lineage (GTDB taxonomy): Bacteria > Acidobacteriota > Terriglobia > Bryobacterales > Bryobacteraceae > JANXSF01. Next base: position 9,915 of record JAYUSZ010000138.1, read on the forward strand.
AGGCTTCGCCCTCTGAACTTCTCTCTTACCTACAACGATAGATAACCAGTGGGCAACTTCCAGTCTATTCTATTAACCTTGAAACGGCAGTTGCCAGCTATGGATGGCACATTTGCTGTCAAGTTCGCGAAACTCCAGGGCGGGGGTGCAATTCCTTGGAGCTCTTTCGTAAGTAGAATAGCTTCACAGGAATTGCCGCCCCGTCCGGGATTTCGCAGGCTGCGCACACCCATAATCGCCTCCGCGCGGGCGCTCACCATTCAGGTGAGACATGTTTCCGCGCAACTATCAGCAGTGGGTGCGAAAGTTGATCTCCCAACTGTGTGCCAACTGCCGTTCATAGGATTGTTCCTGTTATTCTCGTTGACAGCCTTTTCGCAAGCAGCGGCCCCGCAACTCGGGGTAATGGAGGCATCGCTGTTGAAGCAACGCGACAGTATCACTCTGCAGATAGCTTCACTCAAGAAAATGAACCCCGGCGCATTCAACATTACGAGAGTTCCCGGGGACGAACCTGTAACCCAATTGGCAAGAAGATCCGATTGCAATGGCGGCAGCAGCGGGTCGATTGAGCCTGTAATCAGTCTAGCTGCATCACGAGCAGGCATTTCCTCTAATTTGGTCCGAGCAGTAATCCTTCAGGAATCCGCCTTCGACCCTTGCGCCGTCTCATCGAAGGGAGCTCTTGGACTAATGCAATTAATGCCTGCAACGGCTCGGCAACTTGGTGTTTCCAACCCGTTTGATCCCAAGCAGAATGTGGAGGCTGGGGCCGGTCTATTACGGCAATTGATCGATCGTTACGGCGGTGACCTTTCCCTTGCACTCAGTGCCTATAATGCTGGACCGGCGCGCGTGGATCGAGCTGGCGGTGTTCCCAATATCGCCGAAACAACTAACTACGTTCGAAGTGTTTTAGCGAATCTAAAGGTGGAGTGAAACCTGTTAACGCAAAATGCCAAGCTTCTGAAGCGGCCAGTAAACAAATACTGCCTTGCCGTAAATGTTTCCTCGAGGTACTAATCCCCAGGAACGGCTGTCATTTGAGGAACTGCGATGATCACCCATCACGTAATACTGCTCTTCGACAACCTTCACTGGTGAGTAGGACATTTGATCCCGATACTCAGCCGGTACATAGGGCTCTTCGGTCGGCAAGCCGTTCACCAAAACCCGGCCTGCCTTCACTTCTACCACGTCACCAGGAATCCCGATCACACGCTTGATGTAGGATTTTGATTGGTCGTGCGGATAATAGAACACCACCACATCGCCACGTTCAATGGAACTGATGTTGAACTGGTAAACGAACTTATTGATGAAGATTCGTTCCTGGTCCTCCAGCACCGGCATCATGCTTGTTCCTTCCACCTTCACAGGTGGATAAAGGAACAGGATAATTACAAATGCCAGCACTACCGAAATCATCAGATCCCGCCCCAAAGCGAGTACGATAGGAAGATAGGCGCGCGATTTGTTTTCCGGATTGTCGCTCATATCGTTCTTCCTTCAGTTCATAATGACAGAATTTGAACCACATGCAACTAAGGCCGCCCTTATCATCCCGGCTCTGAATGAAGAAGCCGTAATCTGTCAGACCTTAGACGCCATACCTTCGGGATTGTACCGGCTGATCATTGTAGCGGATAATGGCTCGTCAGATCGAACTGCAGAACTGGCCACCGCACGCGGTGCAACGGTGGTTAGTGAGCCCGAACGTGGCTATGGCGCAGCTTGCCTCAAGGCAATCGCATTCTTGCCACCCGGCATTGAAGCGGTAGTGTTCATGCAAGCCGATAGTTCCGAGTTGGCCGAAGAGGCCCGATTGCTTCTCGGCCCGATTGCCCGTGGTGAAGCCGATCTTGTAGTCGGGTCTCGCGTATTGGGGAAGGCTGAAGCTGGAGCATTGCTTGCCCATCAAATGTTCGGCAACCAGTTAGCCACTACGCTAATCCGATTGTTCTGGGGCCACCGCTATACCGATCTGGGGCCGTTCCGCGCAATCTCTTGCAGCAAACTGAAGTTGCTGAAAATGCAAGATCGCAACTATGGCTGGACGGTGGAAATGCAAATTCGAGCCATTCAGCACAACCTCCGTATTCTTGAAGTCCCGGTAAGTTACCGTTTGCGCGCAGCCGGGGAAAATAAAGTCAGCGGCAATTTTCGAGCAAGCATCATGGCCGGCTTGAAAATTATTTGGGTGATTCTCCGCTTGCAGTTTGACCTTTTCTCTCCATCAGCTTAACCAGTTCGGGCATCGGCACTGCGCCTTCAGACAATGCTCTTTTATGAAAAGTCGATAGGCTTTGTGAAGGATCTCCTTTTAGCGCACGGGCTCTCACATTTTGCCATTCGCGGTATCCCAAATAGTAGGTAGGCAATTGACAAGAAGATAACTTCGCCCGCTGTAGTTTTGCCCTGGCTTCTTCCTCTTCCTGGAATGCGCCATCAACCATCAACTTCATTGCCTCTTCGTCAGTCATCCCAAGGGTGTGCAGGCGAATATCCAAAATCGCATTGGCGATCATCCTTAATTGCTGCTTCAGAAAGGTCAAGCGCAGCTCTGGCGATTTATCCAGATATCCCGCATCCAACATCTGCTCGGTAATGTAAACCGCCCAGCCTTCAACATATGGACCGTTGCCGTAGATACTTCTTAGCAGACGTCTGCTTTGTGGTTGCAGTTCATTGGCATACTCGGCTTGCACATAGTGCCCAGGCATAGCTTCATGCAGCGTAAGCAGCTTCAAACCAAAGGTGTTGTATTCTCGCAATTTTGAGGCGATACGTTCCTTGGGCCAATCTTTTGGAATCGGTGTAAGCCAATAATAGGCGCCCA
>JAYUSZ010000139.1:0-12701 GCA_043755435.1 Bryobacterales bacterium
GAGCCCCAGTGGCATGGTGACCATTGTTGCCCATCGATCAGAAATGGGAACTGGCGTGCGAACTGTGCTGCCCATGGTGATCGCCGATGAACTGGAAGCCGATTGGAAACGCGTCAAGGTGGAGCAGGCCATTGGCGATGCGAAGTATGGCTCGCAGAATACGGATGGTTCGTGCTCCATTCGTGATTTCTACGACGCCATTCGTCAAGCTGGTGCCAGTGCCCGTTTAATGTTGGAACGCGCAGCCGCTGAAAAGTGGAAAGTGCCTGCTGGGGAATGCCATGCAAAGAACCATGAAGTGGTTCACACCAGCGGCAAGAAGCTGGGTTATGGTGCCTTGGTAGCCTTGGCTGCCAAACAACCGGTTCCGAAAATTGAGGAATTGACTTTCAAAAAGGAAAGCGATTACAAGTACATTGGCAAAGACGTGCCCATGATTGACTTGGACGACTTGGTTCACGGCAAAGGTACGTTCGGCATGGACGCCGAAGTGCCAGACATGGTGTTTGCATCTGTGGAACGATCTCCTATTTATGGCGGCAAGTACAAGAGCCATGACGATACTGAGGCGCGCAAAGTTGCTGGAGTTTCCGATGTTGTAGTGATTCCTGATTTCAAGGCTCCGCACTTCTTCCAGGCTCTGGGTGGAGTGGCGGTGATTGCCAACAGCACCTGGGCAGCTATGCAAGGCCGCAAGAAGTTGAAGGTGCAATGGGAAGCCAGCCCTCATGCTAGTTTTGATTCCGAAGTCTACAAGAAAGAACTGACGGACAAAGCCCGGAAGCCTCAAAAAGTGGTCCGCAACATTGGCGATGTGGACGCGGAATTCGGACGTGCGTCAAAGACTTTGGAAGCCCAGTATTACGTGCCGCATCTTTCCCATGCGCCTATGGAACCGCCCGCTGCGATTGCGGAATTCAAAGACGGTAAGGTAACCGCATGGGCCGCAACGCAGAATCCGCAAGCAGTGCAGGACGCAGTTTCAGCAGCAATGGGCATTGATAAGAAGGACGTAATTTGCAACGTGACATTGTTGGGCGGCGGCTTTGGACGCAAGTCCAAACCCGACTACGTTTGCGAGGCTGCCATTCTATCGAAGAAGCTTGGCAAGCCAGTGAAGGTTGCGTGGAGCCGCGAAGAGGATATTCAGTTTGACTACTACCATGCCGTATCCTCCATGTACATGAAGGCGGCAGTGGACGGGAAAGGCAAGCCTACCGCGTGGCTGCATCGAAGTGTGTTCCCTACCATTGGTTCGACATTCGACGCTTCTGCGCAGCATGGGCAGGAATTCGAAATGGGTATGGGCTGGGTGGATTTGCCGCACGACATTCCCAACCATCGTGCTGAAAACGGTCCGGCAGAAAACCATGTCCGCGTGGGTTGGATGCGCGCAGTGGCGAACATTTATCATGCCTTTGCTATTCATTCCTTCCTGGACGAATTAGCAGTAAGTGCGGGTCGCGATCCGGTGGAATATTTGCTGGACGTCCTAGGGAAGGATCGTAAGGTTCTGATTAAGCCCGAGGGCATGAACTACTGGAACAATACAATGACCCAGGATAAGTTTCCAGTAGATACGGCACGTCTGCGGCGAGTGATTGAAATGGCTGCGGAAAAATCCGGTTGGGCAAATTATAAGCCATCAAAAGGCAAGGCCTTGGGAATTGCTGCACATCGCAGCTTCTTAACTTACGTGGCAACCGTGGTGGAAGTGGAAGTGGACGATCGCGGCCAGTTGAAAATCCCAAGAGTTGTGTTTGCGGTGGATGCTGGTAAGATCATGCACCCTGACCGCGTCAAATCGCAGTTTGAAGGCGCGGCAGTTTTTGGAACCAGCATCGCACTACACGGTGAGATCACGGCGAAGAATGGGCGTGTGCTTCAATCGAATTTTCACAACTATCCGGTAGCGAGAATGAACGATGCGCCTTACCTGACGGAAGTGCATGTGGTGAAAAGCGACGCTCCGCCAGCGGGTGTGGGTGAACCAGGGGTGCCGACGGTTGCTCCGGCAATTTGCAATGCGATTTTCAGGGCAACAGGGAAGCGCATTCGCGAGTTGCCGATTAAGAAGCAGTTGGCATAGATAACTATTTCAGAAGCCGCCCTTCAAATGCCGCACTTTGCCATTTCATAGCGGTTTCTGAATTTTAAGTCAACGGTTTTCCGCACGATGTCATAAATTTTCTGGTTTCCGATGCGCCGCCATGCCATCTGTACCGGTTGAGAAATCAGCCAACCAACACCTGGGATCAATCCGGGGGGCCGTGGAACGAAATCCATCGCTTTCGATCCTTTTAAGGCTTCACTGAGCATCTCCGCAGCCAAGTTGCCAACCTCATCAGAAATGCTTCCAGGAGGTATTTGTTGGGGGTAGAAGAATTTGAGCACATTTTTTACGTGGTTTTCGTCTTCGTTTGACATGGTGCGAGCATATCACAAAATTGTTATTCAACTGAATGCGAAGGGCGAGGTAAGCACCATCCCTATTCTAGGCTTTCCAGCCAAGCCGCTTGTTCATGAAATAATTCCAGAACGTTGTCGCAACAATCGACGTGGCGTTTGCTAAGTAGCGGTTCACACCAAACCAGTTGAATTGAATATTGATCAAAATCAGGTTAATGACCACGCCAACCAGGCATACGCCATTGAATCTCAAGAATCGCTGAAACTTGCTGGCACCTATCTTTTCCATGTCAGCGAACGTCCAGGCGTCATTCCAAAGGAAGTTATTCACCATCGCCCCTTCAGCCGAAAGGATCTTGCTTCGCGTCAGTCCCCAACCCAATGTAGATGGATCACTCAGTAAGAACAAGATGAGCATGTCGATGACAACACCGCTGGACCCAACCAGGCAGAACCGAACAAATTGTGAATGTTTCAGCAGTTCTTTTTTTAGTAGATCGATGCGCAGCCGCAACAAGTGCTCCAGATATTGCAAATAGATGGTAGCAGAGACTTTACTCTCTCCTTCCTTACGCTCGCAAAAGACATAGCCAATTTCCTTAATGCGCGTGAGCGAACCACGAGCCAGCACTTCAATCAGGATTTTATAGCCAGTAGGGTTCAGCAGCTTGCCGGCAATGGATGCCCGGGTCAGCATGAAGTAACCGCTCATTGGGTCAGCGACGCGTCCCACAACCTCCGGGAGAATAGCCAAGCCAATTAATTGCGCCGTCCGAGATATGATACGACGAAACGGGCTCCAATCACTAACTCCGCCTTCTTCAACATGACGGCTACCTGCCGCCAAATCAGCACCATCCTTGATTGCTTTTACCAATTGCACCAAGACACCAGGCGGATGCTGAAGGTCGGAATCCATAACCGCGAGGATGCTCCCCTGGGAAGCTTGCCAGCCACGAATCACAGCCGTGGCAAGACCCGCTTCTTTGGTACGGCGCATTACTTGAACTCCTGGGAGAACGGCAGCTTCATCAAGCGCAAGTTGCCAGGTGCCATCCGGACTGTTATCGTCCACTACGATAATTTCAAAACTTAAGCCCTGTATCGAATTCAGAATGCCCCAGACCGTGTGGAGCGTGGTCTTTATATTTCGGGCCTCATTGAAAGTGGGCAGAATCAGGCTGAGTTCCAAAGGCGGGGGGCTTTCCGCCGGAGAAATCAAATATGGACCGTCTGGAATTGGAAGAAGCGTGAAGCTTGGCTTCGCCAAACCTGCGGCTATGGAGAGTTGCTCAAGGTCGGCTTGGACTTCGCCGGTTGTTGAAATTCCGTGAAGAGTATCCGGTGGTCGCATTCTCCTTGTATATCGGCAGAACGGCAGAATCACCATAGACAGTTGTTGCGAAAGGAAAAAGCCAGCCCACCGGGGGCTGGCTCTACTGTGCTGCGGGAAAATTGTTTTTTGAGAGTTAGACGCTGAAGCTGGAACCGCAACCGCAAGTGGATTTCACTTGAGGATTGCTGAACTTGAAGCCTGAGCCTTCCAAAGACTCCACATAGTCAACCTGAGCTCCATCAAGATACAACAGGCTGGCTTGATCAACGAATACTTTCAAGTCATCGTACTTGTAAGTCTTGTCCAGCATGTTCGGAGTATTTTCAAAGGCCATGGAATAGCTGAAGCCCGAGCAGCCTCCGCCCACAACGGAAATACGAAGCCCTGCTGGCTTAGGGTCCTGGGAGGAGAGAATCTCTCTCACTTTTGAAATCGCGTTTTCGGTTAAATCAATCATAGTGTCACCTCGGCAGAACGGAATTTGGTTCTCTACCTATTCTAGACTAAATCAGGATGGAAAACGATTCAACAATTTGCTTAGGGAAACAAACTGAAATCCGCGGCTATCCAAGGCTGGCAAAATCTTTCCCAAAGCACTGATTGTGTTAGATATATCAGGGCTTAAAGTGGTGCCCCGTCCGTCATGAAAGCAAAGAATGGCTCCGTTTTCCGCACCGCTCAAGATACGCTTTTCAATGGCTGCAGCCTCAAGAATCCAGTCGCGGGCGAGCACCGTCCACATTGCGCCTTCTAAACCACAGGTGTTCTGAGCCTTACCAAGGCCGAACCAGCGGACCCCAAAAGGGGCACGAAACCACTTTGGGGACACACCGCAAGCATTGGAAATCGCCTGCTGTGTTTTCAGTAGCTCTTCAGTCTGAAACCGTCGGGAAGTAAAGTCGAAGCGCGTGTGAGTGAAACTATGATTGCCAACTTCGCAGCCGGCTGCAATCACTTGTCGAGTGATATTGGGCAGCCGCTCAACATTCTGCCCAATTTGAAAGAAAGTAGCCGTAGCATTGTGCTTCTTAAGTAGTTCTAAAACGCGTGGCGTGGATTCGCTGGGGCCATCGTCGAAGGTTAAGGCAATGGCCCGGCGGTCGGATGGTCCTTTCCAAACTGAGGGTGCCAACCATTGGCAGGAGCGTCCGCGAACAGCCCAGCTTAGCAATCCAGCGGCACCCAAACCAGCGCCGGCAATTGCGGGTAAATTCACTTCCCTTCTCCGCTCACAAATGGAATAGAGTGGTCACTCACAACGGCGAATGTACCGGGAGGAGAAATCAGCGTGAAGTAGGACCATGGTCCAGGAATCCACGGGTATTTCTCAATCACACTTTCATCTACGTTTACTCCAAGGCCGGGGCCACGCGGAACATGCAGGTTGCCTTCTATGATTTCAAGGGGATCGGATAGTATCTCACTGGCAAGTGGAAATTCGTACATGAATTGTTGCTGCGCCGTGGAATAAAGCGGGTATTCAAGCCACTGAACCACAGCTTCCGGCCAACAAATTCCCAAATGAGCGGCGGCTACAACTTCAAGCGAAGTGCCCCAACTATGGAAGGCAAATCGCAATCCACGGCGGGCAACTTCGGCAAATAACCGGCGGCCCATTGCGTAACCACCCTGGCAAACCACGTCCATTTGCACAAAATCCACGGCTTCATTTTGAATCAGATCCAGGAACCCGTCTTCCGTTTGTTCATGCTCACCACTGGCAATCGGAACAATATCTTTTTCCTTTAACTTTCGATACGCTTCATGATCTTCCGGAGGCAGCGGTTCCTCAAGCCATGTGATATCGTAGCGAGCCATTTCTTCAGCCAACATTTCGATCATTTGAGGCGTGTAGGAACGATCCCCCATCCGCCACCAGGAGTGCGCATCAACCATCAAACCCAGATCCGGCCCAGCCATTTCGCGCATTTTGGCAATGGTAGCCAAGTCCTGGTCTGGTCCCATAGCGGTGCGCATCTTGTACGCCTTGAATCCTAGTTCCTTGGTGAGGGCAGCCTCGCGCCCGTAGCCTTCAGGATCCATATACATTCCGGCCGAACCGTACAGAGCGATGGTATCGCGCACACGGCCGCCTAAGAGTTCTGAAACAGGCATACCCATGGCTTTACCCAAGAGATCATATAAAGCCACTTCCACCGTGCAGTAAGTCTTCATCAAACCATTACTCGATTGCGTGGCGCGGTCGAACTGCACACGCAGAGCGTCAGCATCGGCCAAAATCCGGCCTACCAGGAATGGAGCGATTAGGTCATGAATTGTTGTTTGCGCCTTTTCACTCGCTTCACCAGGAGCATAACCCACCAGCCCGTTTTCGGTTTCTACGCGGATCAGCATGGAATCACGTTTCACGATTTTCCGCATGCCACCGTAATATTGCAGTTCGATAGGTTTTGGAAACGGGTAGGAAAGCAAGTAAGCGCGAACGCTACGAATCTTCATTGTCTTCTTAAGAGCTTAACCAAAAAAATTGGCCGCATGCTGGTCGGGCGTGCGGCCGGTATCGCTTAAAGACCCCGATCGGAGGTTCGGTTCGTCTATTGCGGTAGAGAGGAGAGTAATACTTTAAGTTCGTGAGAGGCACAATGGACCAGCGGCAGGCACCACTGTTTTGCACCCCATTCAAGAAGGTTTAGGCTAATAAACCACCATGTCCAAGGCAGGCAACTTCCCAACCAGAAACACGATAGCGAGCGAGCAGGGGTGGGAGAATCAGGTCTACTACGTTCGGTTTTGCTGAACGGTAGCAACCGGGAGCGGAGATGATTGGAATCTCATCCTTATAGCCCAGTAGCAGCAAATTGCCAGGTTCTACCGGGGCCAGAAATCGTTCCATATGGCAGCCAACCGAGGCCATCGCGCGGCCTATGACATCTTCCGGACCAGCCGGAGCAGTGGTGGATGCAACAAGAATTACGGTGGGCTTGGACATGATCAAATGATTCAACCCCTTAACAACGGAAGGGACATCTTCAACCACTCCAAGTGCAAAGCTAGGGGTTATACCAACTCTTTCAAGCCGTTGACGAACAATGTTTTCAAATAGCTGACGGGCCCGATCGCCATGAACTGGATCTGTGTAAAGAACCCCGACGTTTGGATTGCCAACTGGACGAGCCTGCAGAATGGCTCCACGCTCACGCAGGATGCTAACGAGCGCTTCCAACTGCGCCCCAGCAACTGCGAATGGGGAGCTCTTAATAGTGGCAACCCGCTGGCCTTTAGCCGCATAACTGAAATTGGTAACCGTGGCAATTACGATGGAGGCAGCGCAGTTTATCTGCTTCAACAAATCGCCGTCTACCAGCAGAGAACAATTTTCCGTAGCAAACAGGTTAGCTCTTCCCCCAGCTGCCAAGCGAATTTCCATACAACCACAAGCCATTTCCTGGGCAACCGTGAGAACAGCATCATCCTCGCCGATTTCCCCTTCTTCCAGTTGGGTAACCCAAACCTGATTCATGCCCTCTACTTCAAGCATGCGCACATCATCATCGCTGATAAGGTGTCCTTTAGATAGGAGTTTCTTTCCACCTGGCCGAAAAATGGTGGTGCACAGGATGCGTCCAGTGGACGCCTTAATTGCAACGGTCTCTGCGAGCATTATCGAGGACTCCTCTTAGTTCCATTAGTTCTAGTACTAGAGCTGCTTATGAATGTTACTAAGTATTAGTCTTATTTGGAAGGAAAAATTCTCACAGATTTAGGGGTCTTTTGAGGGTAACTTTCGCGGTGCAAACGCTTTACGGCGCTAGTACTAAAAGTAATCTTTCATAGGGCAAGGGCCTTATTTCATTGATTAAGACTTCTTAGTACTGCTTTATATATATACCCGCATAAGGGGGTATTTCACCCCCTCATGGGTGAAGGCGTTTCAGCATGGCAATCTCGTCGCAGGCTGTAAATTTTGGGCAGCGGAGACAATCTTTCCAAGCTTTCAAAGGCAACTCTCCTCGATCCACAACATCGTAGCCTAGTTTTTTGAAGAAACCATCCACGTAGGTAAAGGCAAATAAGCTGGCCAAGTTGTGCTGGACAGCCTCCTTTTCTAAAGACTGAACGATGTCACGTCCCAGGCCGTGGCGTTTCCAATCAGGATGCACAGCCAGCGAACGAATTTCAGCAACCGTGGGGCTATAAAAATGTAAAGCACCACACGCCACAACGTGCGGACCGGCGAGAGCGATCACGAAATCGCGGATGTTTTCCGCCATCTCAAATTCAGTGCGAGGCAGCATGATGCCTTTGGCTGCATAGTCGTTGATGAGGGTCAGCAAGGCAGGGATATCGCGCATACTGGCGGCGCGGATTTCCACTGGCTCAGTGGTGACGGGGATCACTGGCAAAACAGACGGGGTTTGAATTGTGACCAAAGCTTCCATGGATGCGCCTCCTTAAACCAACAGACTAATTCCGGACAAAACGCGTTCCCACCGGCTCATTCGCCAGCAGACGTTTTAAGATATCCGGTGCAGCACCATGGGCAATTAAGACTTCTGCCACACCGCCGGACAACGCGGCACCAGCGGCATTCAATTTAGCCTGCATGCCGCCAGTGGCAACCCGATCGGCAATCAGCTGCTGGCTCTGGGCCAAGGTTAGAACTGGGATCACTTTCCCATCCGCACCGCGCACGCCATCCACGTCGGTGAGAAACAGCAGCTTCGATGCCCCAAAGCCAACCGCACAGGCCACAGCCATCTGGTCCGCATTCACATTGTAGATGTTTCCCTGGCGGTCACCAGCCACGCAAGCAACCACCGGAAGAAATCCGTTGGTGGTAAGAACGTCCAGCACCTTTGCGTTAGCCTTAATCACCTTGCCTACCGCACCTAGTTCAGGGTTCAGTTGCACTGCTTCCGTCAGGCAGGCATCAATGCCGCTGAGCCCCACGGCATCGGCCCCTTGGCCCACCAGAGAGGATACCAGCAAGTGGTTCACTGTGCCTGCAAATACCTTCAGCACCGCGTCCACCACCTCTGGCGAAGTAACACGCAGTCCATCTACAAACTTCGATTCCACGTTGTGTTCGGTCAAATACCGAGTCATCTGCTTGCCGCCACCATGAACCACAACAGTTTGGGGCACCAGCTTCGCCGCGGCGGCAATTTGCTCCGAAATTGCGGAACGCGACTCAGCAGAATCCAGCAGGGTGCCGCCAAGTTTCACCAGCAGCTTCATAGCAGGCTCTCCGTTTCAGCAAAGCCAAGCATCAGGTTCATGTTCTGAATGGCCTGCCCCGCTGCACCTTTGGTGAGATTATCTTCAGCGGTGACGATGACACCACGCTTGGTTGCGGGGTCGAAAACAAGTCCGATGTCACAGAAATTCGTGCGGACAACCGAGGCAATATCGGGAATCGTAGGCGGTTGATACAGTCGCACGAAAGGCTCGTTCCCGTAACTGGCGACAAAGATTTCCATCAGCTCCGCAGCGGAATTGAGTTTGGGCGCACGGAAATAAATGGTCTCCAGAATGCCGCGATGAATCGGGATCAACTGCGCGGTGAAACTAAACTGAGCCAATTCCAGACCAGTGTTCATCAGCACTTCTGGAACATGCCGATGATCCAACAAGGAGTAGGCGGAGAAATTCTCGGTCACTTCGCAAAAATGAGTTTTGAGCGACGGCTTCCGGCCAGCTCCGCTAACACCGCTCTTAGCGTCGCAGACAATGCCTGCGGAAAGATCGGCCACACCTGATGTAACCAAAGGACGAATGGCAAGGCTGGCGCAAGTGGGATAGCAACCGGGGTTAGCGATCAAGCGCGCCTGCGCAATTTTCGCCCGGCTGATTTCGGGCAATCCATAGACGGCTTCGGACAGCAGTTCTGGTTGGGTGTGCTCCTCTTTATACCAGTGCTTGAAATTCTCAACGGTGCCCAGGCGAAAGGCCCCACTCAAATCCACCACCTTGGCTCCAACGGGAATGAACTGCGCAGCCAGTTCCATGGAAACGTCGGCAGGGGTGGCTAGAAACACGCACTCAATGTTATTGGAACTTACAGCTTCAGCGTTAGCCGCAATGCGGGCAGGGCTCTTGGCACCGATAGGCAAAGGCTTCGCCGCCGCATCGGAACGGTGATCCATTAGATAAACTTCAACGCCGTTATGCCGGGATAGAATGCGCACCAGTTCCTCACCGCTATAACCACGAAAGCCGACAATGCCAACACGTTTCTTCATTGATTAAATATACAGTCCTATGAATAATTATACTATCATGGTCAAGCGGAAGCTTGGGAAGGATTCGTCTGAGTGAAAGAGTATGGTTTAACGTTGCTCTGAAACGGAGCGATCCGCAAGTTCACCAATGATGGGAAGTTTGAACATAACTCCCTCGTTGGTTTTTACCAGCAGGAAAATCCAGGTTCCCAGCAATGCCAGTTTCATGAGTTTTTCAAACTGAATGTCCATGGTTCGGAAGTTCAACATTGGGCCAAGAACCCAATCCACAATCAGGTAAACGACAAACAAGTAGAGGCCTTGAAAAGCGTGGAAGCGGGTATCTAAGTCTTGGCGAAAACGGTCAGAGGACAGAACGTACAAGGAAGCAATCCAGCCAACAACAGGGATGTAGCACAACAAAGCGGCAGTCTTAGGGCTAAGCGAGTCAAGTCCATTCGCAGCGGCGGCTGTCCCGGAATTTGCGGAAGCTGAAAATCCGGAAGCCTCAGACGGGCCGCCAGCCGCAGCATGATTCTGGCGCGCACCACAGCCACCGCAGAACTGGTCTTGATCCGTCACGCTTGTACCGCACTTCATGCAAAATGGCATTCGTCCACCCTCATTGATAGTTTACGTATTTCTTGAGGAAAATGTTTCATCCCGTGTTCTAATCCAATCCCATCAGAGAACCGATTACCAATCATATGGCTCGCACGAGTGTCTATCCGGTTTGCTGGCTCATCTTGGCTAGCTGCTATTGGTACGCACCGGAAGTCCCTTATGTGACGGCCCTGTTGACGTGTTTGACGATTCCTTGGCTGCTCGATTGGGTATTCGGTTTTTTCGGTCGGTCGCAGACTCCCTTGACCAAACCCTTCCGATTCCTAAACCTACTTCCATTCCTCTACTCCGAGTTCGTAATGCTGTTGTTTCCGTGTATACTGCTGACTTCCGGATACTACGCCTTCCGCTCTTTGGGAAACGCGAAACTGGCACCGGGCCCTTTAGGCACGTCCGCTCATCGCACGCATGTGTATCTAATTTGTTGGCTGGTGATGGCCATCGGGATCGCGGTAACACGCGAAGGGATTTTTCTGTTGCTCGCAGCACCGGCTTGGATTGTGGACGGAATACTGGCGCATTTCGGCCAACCCCAAAACCGTCTAACCTTGACGCTCCGCTAGCTGAACGTACTTCCAATGTTGCCCATCACTGGTACTTTGCTCTTTTTGGGGCCATTGCTCGCACCTTCTTTCGCCAAGCACAACGATCCCCAAATTGCCGCAAGAGTTCGAGACATGCTTGGTCCAAACGTGCCAATTGAGGAAACCTGGTACTCCCAAGGCAAAGTGTTCACCGGTCGTGGCGCGGAGTATTTGCGCCTCCGCTTCCCCAAAGAATCCCGCGCTACAGTGCAAACCATTCTGCGAGACAAATGCACTGCGCGAGATGGTTACACCTTCCCTTTCAATTTCACTCCCGAGGCGTTTTTCATGAAATGGGATCCGGTGGAGCAACCCATTGAGCCGTATACCTGCGGTGGATATGCCGTCGATTTCGGAGCTTCCGGTGACAGTCTTCTATTCTTTGAACCCGGACACTAAATCCACTGTGCTAAGCTGCACCACATGACACGTTGGATTTTAGGATTGATGGCCACAGCCGGCCTAGTTGCGGCTGCTAACAAGACGGTGGAGTTTTACTTTGTAGATGTGGAAGGTGGACAAGCAACTTTGATTGTCACCCCAAACAAAGAAAGCGTTCTGGTTGACGCAGGTTGGCCAGGGTTTGATAAACGCGACGCCCGCCGCATCATGATCGCCGCCAAAAAGGCAGGCGTGAAAAAGATCGACTACCTAATCACAACTCATTTTCATACCGACCACGTTGGCGGCGTTCAGCAATTGGCCGAAATGATGCCTGTGAAAACCTTTGTGGACCATGGGGAAAATCGAGAAACTGGCGCACCCGCTGAAAGGCTGTCAAAAAGCTATATGGAGGCCGTGAAAACCGGCACCCGCTTGACAGTGAAACCCGGCGACAAGCTGCCCTTGAAGGGCGTGGATATTGAAATCCTTACAGCCGATGGAATGATCACCAATCGCACTGGCAAAACGAACCCATTGTGTGCCAATGCGCAAATGAAAGCCGAAGACCCATCAGAGAATGCCCGTAGCGTGGGATTTCTACTTACCTATGGCAAATTCAAATTCGTTGACCTGGGTGACCTGACGTGGAACAAAGAATTGGATTTGGCCTGCCCGGTGAATAAGGTCGGCGAAGTGGATCTGTACTTAACCACGCATCATGGCATGGATCAATCGGGCGCAGCTGAATTGGTACAGGCCTTGAAGCCCAAAGTTGCCATCATGAACAATGGTGCAAAAAAAGGCGGATCCGCACCCGCGTGGAAAGTTGTGAAAGCATCACCAGGGTTGCAGGATATGTGGCAGCTTCACTTCGCCCTGGCAGGCGGGAAGGAAACCAACGTGCAAGATATGTTCATCGCCAATACCGACGAACTGGGCACGGAACATTACCTCCATGTCTCTGCTCAAGCCACCGGAAAGTTTGAAGTAACGAATTCGCGAAACAAGTTCAAGAAAAGCTATTAAGTCACGCCGTTAGAGGGAAAAGATCCGGGAAAGATCCGGAAAAGATCCGAAAAGATCAAAAGATCCGGGACGAAAGATCCGGGACGGTGGTAACAATTCCTGGGGGAAAGATCCGGGAAAGATCCGGGACGGTGGTAACAATTCCTAAAAGTCCCC
>JAYUSZ010000140.1:0-36160 GCA_043755435.1 Bryobacterales bacterium
AAATGGCGCTCAAGAGTTATGTCACTGGCGGGGCCTGGAATTTTCTTTCCTGTGGATTCAATAGTTTGCGAATTTGGGAGTTGACTTAATCATAGGTACAAAAGACTGCTGCTATCGCAATTTGCTTGACCCTTGTTGGATGCCAGCAGGCACCTCCACCTGCATCAACAACGGTCGTAACGCCGCCACCGGCCACCACCTCGTCGGAACAAACTACAACGACCAACACAGAAACCCAGAAAACGACCCCACAAGTAACCAACCCTGATGGCACCGTTGTCCCAGAAGAACAGAGCACTACAACGAAAAAGACCACAACCGTGGAGAAAAAGAAGCAGTAAGCGACTGCCAAGTTGCTTACAAGGCACAGGTTTAGACTCCTGTCCTGACCCAATCCGGCGAGCTTTGGGTCAGGACACTGAGTGTTTATTTTGCCTCTTGAACTTCGCACATTGTGTGACTACATCCACACAGTATGTCGGGCGTTGTTGCTTGCCCTTCACAATATGTACTGCAATAATCACTATCTTTCTGTGCGTTACAAACGCAACTTGGATGGGCGCACTTCTTAGTATTTTCCATATTCACTTGTATGCACGTTGAGATCCAAAGATGATTGCGATTCCCATCGTGGATGAGTTGAGTTCTGGTCATTAGAATGCTTAAGCAGCTATAGGAGAAGTTATGAAAAGTTTATTAGTTCTGATTAGCGGATCATTAGTGTGCGCATCTTTTGCGGGCGCGCAGTCTAACCAAAGACAGGCTTCGATTCGAGGTGGTGGCAGTTCAGACAGCGGAAAGTGCACCATTGAAGTTGTGGTTGACGGAGCCGCAGAGGTTCAAATACAAGGGACCAATGCAACTCTTCGTACAAATTCTGGCCAAGCTGCACAGTGGCGGCGTTTTGAATGTACGTCAGCAATGCCTTCAAACCCAGTGAACTTTCGATTTGCGGGGGTTGACGGAAGAGGGCGTCAGAGCCTGATTCGCGATCCCAGGAATGGTGGGCCAACTGTTGTCCAGATTGAGGATCCAGATAATGGTTCAGAAGGTTACACCTTCGACATTACATGGGGCAACGATCAAGGCTACCGCCAACAAGGATCTATGCCGCAGCGTGACGGTGGTAATCAGCAACAGGGAGGGTATCGGGATTATTCAGACGACAGATATCGTCCGACCTATCGTGATAGTGATTATTATCGTCGCTTCGGTCACGGGTTCGCGGTGGACGACGCAATCCAAACCTGCCGATTTGAGGTTAATCGGTTAGCTGCACGCCGATTTCGTTCCACTGACTACCACATACGTCGCATGGACATTGACGATAATCCTGGAAGAAACGATTGGGTGCTAGGAAGTCTGGATGTTCACAGGGGACCGCGGGAAGGGCGATACAATTTTAGCTGCTCTGTGGACTTCAACACGGGAAAGGTACGGACAGCTGAGATTGAACAACAGCGAATGCGCTAGAAAGGAACGACGCTATATGGTCAATCGGCGTCGCGCGGTCAGTTAGGTGTGCACTCGAGGAAAGGGGGAGCGAATGCTTTCCCTTCCCTGGGTGTGAAGAGCTATAATACGAAAGAAAATGTCACAGATCAAAGGCCCGGCAATCTTTCTTGCTCAATTTATGGGAGATGAAGCCCCATACAATTCCCTATCCAACATTACGAAATGGGTGAAATCCCTGGGATATAAAGCCGTCCAGTTGCCCAGTTGGGATGGCCGGATCATGGACTTGAAGAAGGCTGCTGATTCGAAGGCCTATTGCGATGATTTGAAGGCGCAGGCGAATGGTCTGGAAATCACTGAGCTTGCGAGCCACTTGCAGGGCCAGTTGGTGGCAAGCCACCCGGCATATGATGAGCTGTTCGATGGATTTGCGGCTAAAGAAGTGCAGGGCAATCCTAAGGCTCGGGCTGAGTGGGCGGTGAAGCAGATGAAGCTTGTGATTAAAGCTTCGGCAAATATGGGTTTGAATTGTTCGCCGTCCTTTACTGGTGCGTTGTTGTGGCCGATGATGTATCCATGGCCGCAGCGTCCGTCTGGACTAGTGGAAGAAGGGTTCAAAGAATTGGCCAAGCGATGGAAGCCGATTCTGGATTATGCAGATCAATTTGGAGTGGACCTTGCTTACGAATTGCACCCTGGCGAAGATGTGTTTGACGGAGCAACGTTCGAACGTTTTCTTGAAGCAACGGGGAACCATGCGCGCGTGAACATCAATTATGATCCGTCGCATTTCGTTCTGCAGTGCATGGATTACGTGGGTTTCATCGATGTGTACGCTTCGCGCATTAAGGCTTTCCATGTGAAAGATGCTGAATTCCGTCCTTCGCCTAAAGCGGGAGTATACGGCGGATATTTGGGATGGAAGGAACGTCCAGGGCGCTTCAGGTCTTTGGGCGATGGCCAGGTGGATTTCAAACAAGTATTCACCCGGATGACGGCAGCTGGTTATGACAAATGGGCGGTTCTGGAATGGGAATGCTGTTACAAGGACAGTGTTCAAGGCGCAGCCGAAGGGGCTCCGTTCATTGCTTCTCAATTAATTGATGTGCCGACGAAAGCGTTTGACGATTTCGCTGGCGGGTCTAGTGATGTGAAGAAGAACCGGCGAATTTTGGGCTTGAAGTAACTACTACCGCATGCTTGCGCATGGCGGCTCGGTAAGTTTAGCTATGACTACCAGAGCTTGCACTGCTTTTCCACTGGGCGCACCATGGCGTCGCCCAGTTTGCATTGAAACGCTTCGTGGAATTCCGGCATGTTCATCAATGTACCATTGGCACGGAATTTGGCGATTGGGTGCGGGTCGGTATTCAGACGCAGACGCAATTCCTCGGGACGAAGTTGCGTGCTCCAGACGTGGGCGAAAGCGAGGAAGAAACGTTGGTTGGCGGTGAACCCATCGAGCATTGGTGCTTCCGGCTTGCCTTTCAAGGATCGGCGATAGGCGTTGTAAGCCAGCTTTAATCCACCTAAGTCACCCAGCGCTTCACCCAACACAAGTCTGCCTGTGTGGCGAAGGCCGCTTTCCACTTCCATGGTGTTGAACTGATCGACAACGCATGCGGCGCGATCGTCGAATTTCTTACGATCCTCCGGGGTCCACCAGTTTTTTAAGTTCCCGGAGGCGTCGAACTTCGAGCCTTGATCGTCGAACCCATGGCCCATTTCGTGGCCGATCACAGCGCCGATAGCTCCGTAATTAGCAGCGTCATCGGCGGCCATATCGAACATTGGTGGCTGCAAAATTCCAGCGGGAAACGCGATTTCGTTTTGCAAAGGACTGTAATAGGCGTTGACGGTGGGTGGAGTCATGCCCCAGTCGTTCCGATCAACTGGTTTGCCGATTTTCGCCAAAGCGTATAGCCGCTGATTCAACGCGGCGGCTCGAACATTTTCAAAGTAAGTAGTGCGGTTGAGATTCAATCCAGTGTAATCGCGCCAGCGGTCCGCATAGCCGATTTTGGCTTTGAAGGCGTTCAGTTTTGCTAGCGCGTTTTTGCGCGTTTCGGGAGTCAGCCATTCGGCTGCATTCAATTCTTCACCAAGTGTTGCTCGAAGATTCTCCACCAAATCCAGCATGCGTTTCTTGGCTGCTGGTGGAAAATGCTTTTCGACAAAAGCCTTGCCCAAGGCATCTCCCAGACGGCGATCCACCATATCGGTGCAAGTCTGCCAGCGCGGCAATTGCTCGGTTGTGCCGGAAAGAATTGTTTTATCGAAACGGAAATCTTCATCAGCGAAGGATTTGGAAAGTTCGGCTGCGGAACTGGTGAGCAGCCGCCAGCGTAACCAGGTTTTCCAATCGGCCAAAGGAAGATCCTTCAACTGTTTTTCAAAACGTTCCATGAATTTTGGTTCGGCAACAATCAGTGTTTCTGATTCGGAAATTTTCAACGAGGTAAGAAGAGATTTCCAATCGAAGCTGGGAGCTATCTTTGTTAATCCGGCCAGATCCATTTTGTTGTAGCGGGCATAGGGATCACGGCGCATGACGTTGGTCATGCTGACTTCGGCGAAGGCGGTCTCCATGGTCATCACCGTCTTGGCAGCGCTTTCGGCGACCTGTGGGGTTTCCCCCATTAACTGAAACATGTTCCCGACATGCTTTACGAACTCCTGACGAATTTGAGCGGAGCGGGGGTCATCTTTAAAGTAGTAGTCGCGATCTGGCAGCGAAATACCGCTGTTGCCAACATAAACCACAACCTGATTGGAATTCTTAGCATCGGGCAATCCGAAGATACTGACAGCGCCAATGGCTGGATTCGAGCGTTCCAGATCGATGAACAAAGCGCCCAAGTCTTTGACGCTTCGAATGGCGGCTACGCGATCGAGTTCCGGTTTCAGGGGTTGCAAGCCGCGAGCATCAATAGCTGCGGTGTTCATGCAGGAGCCATAGAAATCACCTAAGCGGCGCTGATCGGTACCGGCAACATTCTTGGCGAGGGCTGCGGCTTCAAGAATCGTGCGCATGCGTTCCTTGTTGCCTTCGCGGACAATGGACATGGTTCCCCACAATGGGTAGCGAGCAGGTATGGGATTTTTGTCAAGGAAGGTACCGTTGGCATAACGCCAGAAATCGGCGCAAGGCTTGCAGGTGGGGTCAATGCCATTTACATCGATACCGCTCTTAGGCGTTTCCGCCGCTAGAAAAGCTCCTACGAAAAGAGCGGGGAAAAACTTTGACCGCATGCCGGGTCTCCTATTGAAATTTTAATTTCGGGCTTCTTTCAAAGCCAGCTTGCGATCCCGATAGAATGCCATCCGCGCCTTGAAGTCGGCCGAGAGCTTGGCAAACGAAGCCCAGTAATAGCCGCCGACGAAGATCAACAGGAAGGGGATTGCAAGGAAGTTAAAGGTATCGACGGCATAGGCGATCATGCCCAAAAACCAGGTGCCGGCAGCGAGTTCAAAGAACGGAAGCCAACCGATGCGACTTCTATATTTGGACGCGGCGAGCTTCTTTTTGTCACCACCAATGGCGTACTTCGGTGTGCGAACAAAGCCGGTTTCATACCCTACCAGTGCTTCGATAACTGCCTTGGCATTGGACAAAGTAAGGGCCACGCCAGCTGCCAGCAGTGCGGGCATCAGCCAGAAGGAGCGTTTCCAAGTGGTTGGATGCAATTCGCGTTGGGCGACCAGATAGAAGGCGGAGATGGACCAGAACGATGCGGCGATCAATGGCAGATCAAGAAAGAGCATCTGCACTGGCCCCATGTAAAAGCGCACGATCATTACGGGCAGCATCAGGACGGAAACGATGATCATCAATGGATAAGAGATGTTCGGCGTAAGGTGGAAAAATGCTTCAGCCTTGACTCGCCAAGGCAGATCGGCCTTCATCAACATGGGCATTAACTTCAAGGCACATTGCGTGAGGCCCTTGGACCAGCGGGTTTGCTGAACCTGGAAGCCGTGCATATCAACAGGCAGTTCCGACAAGCATTCCACGTCGGGACAATAGACGAACTTCCAACCCTTCACTTGAGCGCGATAGCTTAAATCGGAATCTTCGGTAAGGGTATCGTGCTGCCAACCGCCGGCATCCTGAATCATGGCTTTGCGCAAAATGCCAGCAGTACCGTTGAAATTGAAGAAGAGTCCGCTACCGGCGCGGGCTACATGCTCCAGAACGAAGTGGCCGTCCAAAAGCATGGTCTGTACTTCAGTTAACACGTTGTAGTGTGAGTTCAAATATGTCCAACGGGTTTGCACCACGCCAACTTTCGGATCGGCGAAGTTGTGGATGGTGCGCATCAGGAAATCGCGAGGGATAAGGAAGTCGGCATCGAACACGGCGACAAATTCGCCTGTGGCAGTTTCAAGACCTTCCTGCAAAGCACCGGCCTTGAAGCCCTGACGATTGGTGCGGTGAATGTATTCGATAGGGTGGCCAGCGGCGCGATATTCGGCCACAAGGCGCTGTGTGAATGGGTGCGTTTCGTCGGTGGAATCGTCCAGAACCTGGATTTGCAAAAGGTGCCGAGGGTAGTCAATTTTCACAACTTCTTCAAGCAGGCGCTCTACAACAAAGCGCTCGTTGTACATGGGAAGTTGAATAGTGACGGGGGGCAGTTCGTCGAATTTTACAACTGGCAGAGCTGAAAGTTTATGGCGGTTTTTGTAGAACGCGCGGATCATCTCATAACGGTGGAGCCCGTAGAAGCTCAACACAATTAGGACCGCGAAATATGGAACCAGCAGCGAATAGTCAAACCAAGCCAACCGATGAATGCCCGCAAAGGTATCATCAAACAGAGCCACTTTCATCTGTTCAAAAACCGGTTTGTTGTTCAACAGCGCCAACGGCTGCACAAAGTAATCCATGAAATTGTATCCACTCTCCCTAATTCTTATTTCCGTTGCGGTTGCGGTAGGATACTTGCTCCTGGGTAGTAGCCTAACCGTATATCTAACCCTTTCAATATTTTACCTGATTGGAGTTCGAATTGTTACAGCCCAGGAAACGTCGCAGAACGTGTCTATTTTCATCGTTTTAGCGGCGCTGGTATTTCGTGTCATTGCATTCATGCAACCTCCGACCTTTTCTGATGACGTATTTCGCTACCGTTTTGAGGGCCAAGTGCAAGCCGAGGGGATTAACCCCTATGTAATACGACCTGCCGACCCACAAAGTTCCCGCTTCAGAGATGAAGCATGGGGGCACGTGGTTGCAAAGGACTTTCGGGCTGGATATGGGCCGTTAATTGAGCGGATGGAAGCTTGGAATTGGCGACTGGCTGCGGCGGTGACGGAGGATCCATTTCGACAGGCGCATTTGTTTAAGGTCCCGGCGGCACTGTTTGATTTAGGATGTATAGTACTTCTTTGGAAGCTGGCGCCAAAACGGATTTTGCTTTACGCGTGGTGTCCTGTGGTTGTGGTGGAATTCTGGGGGAGCGGACATAACGACGCGGTGCCAGTGTTTTTTATTCTGGCAGCGTTGTTGGCGGCGAAACGAAATTTGCAGTGGTTGGTGTTTCTGCTGGTTGGATTCGGCATTGCTGCCAAGTGGTGGCCTGCGGTTTTGATGTTGGCGTTCACTGGACGTGAGATTCGACGTGTGATGTACTGGCCGCTGGCCGCGATCCCTGTGGTGTTCTTCGGATTCCCGTATTGGGCAAACGTCATGGAGAATGCGCAATTCATGACCGGATTCGTGGGCGGGTGGCGGAACAACGATAGTCTGTTCGGGCTGATCGCCAAGTTGTTTACTAATCCATATCACGCAAAATATGCGGTGTTCGGACTGATTGGTGGGGCTGCCGTGGCGATAGCTGTTCTGCGAAATCGCACTTTGGAGTGGCGTGTGTTGGCAACTTTAACAACGCTGCTGCTGCTGTCGGCAAATTGCCATGTATGGTATTTGACTTGGCTGGCGGCGCTGCTTCCGCTGAGTTCCAGCTACGGCGTGCAGGCCTGGGTGAGTCTAGTGCCAATTTTCCACTTAAGCCGGATTGAAGAGATGCTGACGGGGCAATGGCATGGCGTGTTGGAAGAGCGCTGGTATGTTTATCTGCCGGTGTTTCTGCTGTTCGGGGTGGATTTATTGACGAGTCTAGACAAACAATCCGGGCTTGACATTGAATAGCTTACCAAGTTTCTGAGCGTGAGCCAGACTGATCTTTCGCTTGCCGTTCAGGGCTTCATTCACGTGGCTTCGCTGTCCGAAGATTGCAATCAAGTCCGCTTGTGCTTTCCCGGAGTGTTCGATCAGAAACCTCAGCCGATCTGCTGGTGTACCGCTATCCGGCGGGAACGAATGACGACGATCGTAGTCCTCAATAAGAACAGCCAGAAGTCGCATCAGCTTGGTCTGCTCTTTGGTCCGGCTGCGGGCTTTCCCGACTAAATTGCCGAAGTGATTGGCGATTTCATTGTATTGCTTTGCCGTCTCGATAGCCTGGGGAACCACTTCGACTAAAAGCTCTTCATAGGTTGCTGTGGGCATCAGAAATTCTCCCTGTCATACTCTTCATGGGTTAATACACTTTGTATGAATAGTATCTGCTCTTCAAAATCAACTCGTGTTACCAGCCGGTACTTATTCCCGCAGATGTCGAAAATTAACGTTCCACTAGACGGGGCGTAGTCCGTCGCCGGAAAGGTCCGCTTCACTCCAGGAAAATGTGGCCATTCGGAGGAACGCACGATTTCAAGGAACCGTTGAAGTGGTTTCCGGGATGATGCATGTTTAGCCGCAAACTTCGCCACTGCTATTTCGCCGAATACCTTCACGATCAATGTTCCCATAAATGGGAACTGCTGTCAAATACGAGCGTGCCGGCTTCCTAAATCCTGGGGCGGACGGCGAGGGTCACAGAATTGTCGCTGGCGGCACCTGGGAGCGACAGCACTACGGGAATGTCATCACCTGCAGCGACACCGTTGGGCACTTGAACATTCACCTGATACAACCCTGGGAACCCTGGCGCCAAACCGGAGTACAGCACTGCCGCAGGAACTCCGCCGATGGTTACTGTTGGCGAAATCACCGTCTTATAAAGTACGCTACCGTTAGCCGGTGGGACTGTCCCTGTGGCAAGCGGCGCGCCATTTGGATCGCCGTTGGGAGTGGCCTTGCCCAAGCCTGTTGCATAGAGCACCAAAAAGTCGCCGATAGCGGCAGGTTGCACGCATATAGCTGCAGGGTCGGCTTTCCTTTCCGTGCAATTGCCAGGAACATTCAACGCGAAGGCCATTGATGCAGGCAACGCCAACCATGCGGTTCCGCTGAATTGAGCAATCACGTTGACGCGCTTTGGATTGAATTGGTCGGCCAACCGATAAAAAGCCGGAACAGCATTCGCCAATAGAAGCGGATAGTTGGATGTGCCAGTGGGCGTTGTCAGTTGAACATCTACTGTTCCGGAAGTGGGCAATTCAGTGGGGACAAACAGGTCAATCTGACCGAACGAAGGAGTTAAGTGAAACAAGGGTGCCGGCCTGCCGTTGAAGGTAACCGAGACTCCTTGAAAGTTGGTGGCGGGAAATCCGGTCAACTGATTTGTGGATCCGACGCCGTTCGCGAAGACGCTGACAATGGATCCCGGAGCCGCAATTCCTCGCGAGGCAAACGACGCATTGCTTACGACTGAGCCAATTCCAAAAAGCGGAATATTTACTGGGCTGCTGGTTTTGCCACCCACCGTGACAGTGAGTGGCTGCGTTCCCTGCAGGCCAGCCGGAACTTTGAAATTGACACTGTAGTCACCAATTGCACTCGCGCCCAAACCGGCGAAGGTGACCTCCGCTGCCTTTCCGCCAATTGTGAGAGTCACGGGATTTGCCGTTGGCCTTTGGCTGGGAGCGGGGCCGGTTGCTGTTGGTGGATTTGTGGGTCCCAAGCCCGTTGCAGTTGCCCGTAGCGGGTCACCAGGAACTGCTGGAGTTTGCGGCCCGATGAACCGCCCATTGGAATTCAAGAAAGATCCGAAGTCGCAAGGGGCGTCACCCGTGCAGCTTATGATGGCAGGTGCGAAGGTTTCCAGACGCAGACTGAACGGAGCTAATTGGGTGCCATCCACGGTAACAAGCAAAGTGGTTGAACCAGGTTCCAGTTCGAATGGAATTTGAGCATCGATCCCAAAAGGGTTGTGACCTACAATGTACGCGGGCTTTCCACCAACAGTTGCACTGACCTTTGCATTTGAATTAGTGCGGAAATTGGATGGGTAGATGATGCTGATACGAGAGCCGGGTGTAAACCCAAGGCTGTTGACTTCGAAGATGATCGGGGACTGCGCAAGAATCGTGCTCGCGGATAGCAAAAAGAACAAGCGCTTCAGCATGCCGTGATTGTATCGAAAATGTTTGGAGTGATAGGGTAAGAACATGCGTTTTGCCACTTTTTTGTTTTCAAACTTGCTGGTTGTCAGTTCGCTTCATGCTGGCAACCTTCGCGCTTCCGCATCCAAAGTGGACATCACTCCAAAGGATTCCCAATGGCTGATGGGTTATGGCGCGCGGCAATCCATCAAAGTACACGATCCTATTTTTCATCGCATCGTCTTATTGGACGACGGGGTTGCGCAATTCTTGCTTGTGTCATCCGAGGTTTGTGTCTTCTCGCCGGTGGTCTATGACGAAGTAGCAAAGGATGTGCAGCGCGAATTCGGTATCGCTCCTGAGAAGTTTTGGTGGACAACCACGCATACCCATTCGGCACCTGAAGTGGGTCCGCCAGATGTTTATGACATCCTGCTGAAGGGCCGTTCCGATCATCCATGGAATCGCGAATATCTTGCGTTGGTGAAAGCGAAGTTAATGGAAGGCACCCGCGAGGCTCGCACGAAATTGGTTCCTGCCCGATTGGGCGTCGGAACTGGCATGTCGAATGCAAACATCAACCGGCGTGCGATGGACATTGACGGCAAAGTATCGCTGGGCTTGAATCCTGATGGGCCGGTGGATCGTCAAATTGGTTTAATTCGATTGGAACGGCAGGATGGTTCGCCGATTGCGCTGATCGCAAACTACGCCATGCACGGGACTGTTTTGGGTGGTAAATGGCTGGAAGTAAGTGGCGATGGGCCTGGAATGGTAAGCGACTATGTGGAAAAAAAGGTGGGTGCGCCAGTTCTCTATATTAATGGTGCCGCGGGTAACATTGCACCCATTTATAGTGTCAACGATACGGCGCGCCTTGGACATCTTTCACAATTTGGCGTGTTACTGGGAGACAAGATTCTGGCGGCCAATCGTAGCTTACAAACGGCTGATGGGCCAGTGCAGTTGGTAGCACGGCAGAGGATCATTGAAACGCCGCGCCGCGACGGTTTGGGCTGGAATGATGCGTTGGCTGGCTACGCCGCGACTTCGCCAAATGGAACGCCGCTAGTCCGAATTCCCGTACGGTTTCTTCGGATCAATGATTTGATTTTGTGGGCTTCGCCGGTAGAGCTGTTTTGTGAAATCGCAATGGATGTGCGGGCAAAGTCGCCATTTCGGAATACCTTTTATTTCGGCTATACAAATGGCTGGCTGGGTTATTTACCAACAGCACAGGCGTTCAAGGATGGCGGCTATGAACCCACCACCTCGTTAGTTACTCCACAGGTGGAAGAACAGTTCACCACCGGTGTGATGACCACAATATTCGAGATGGTCCGTTAGGTACGCGACCGAAAGTATATCAATTTATGAAAACGATTCCATTGCTTCACAAACTGACATTGACAGCTGTTCTGCTTGGTCAAGCACCTCCACCGTCAAAACCTCTCAATCCAAGCGACCGGCCGGATATTCAGACCCTCTCGCGCACAGTTCAGTCTTTGCGGCTATCTGCGAAACTGACGGGGGATGCGGCGGCTAC
Organism: Bryobacterales bacterium; assembly: GCA_043755435.1. Classification (GTDB taxonomy): domain Bacteria; phylum Acidobacteriota; class Terriglobia; order Bryobacterales; family Bryobacteraceae; genus JANXSF01. The sequence continues at coordinate 11,333 of JAYUSZ010000140.1, forward strand.
CACGGACAACCTCATTGAAACTGCAACTGCGCTGATGGGGACAGGCCAAGTGGGCGAAGCACGCCGAAGGCTGGGGCACGCTCAAGCGCTGGTCACTGGTGCACCTTGGGAGTTGTGGGATGAGTTTGTTTGGTCGCTGGCATTTCGTTCGCGCCAGATTGTGATGGAGCCATCCCATCCACTTCTTGTGGAACTATCGCAGCTCTACTCTGCGGCTTATCCGCCTGGCACTGGGTTGCGGGTTCGGTTGAGTCTGTTTACTGCTGGGAGAGATTCTAAACTGATTCGGGAACTGGGAATATTCGATGTTGCCTCACGCGATTTAATCACCGAGCCTGCAATCGCTCAGTTTGATTTGAACGGAACTCTCGACGGTACGTATCGATTGATGGCCGAAGTAATTGGCGGGGGTGATACGGTAGTCAGGCTTCAGCAAAGCATCGCTATTGCAAAAGGAATCGAATTTCAAGCATCGAATTTAGAAGAACGATTGAGCAAAATTGAGGAGAAAGAGAGTGCAAAAGCTTCGGTTCGATGGCCGTTTGATATGGCGAGAATAGTGAATACGGGTATTCGAAAGCTGGAGACGAATGATTTCGGTTTGCCTGAATCGGGAGCGCAGTACTTTGATTTCGGCAAAGAACTACGCGAGTCCGAAGAACTTCTGAAAGCTCTTGAAGGTGGGAAGGATCCACTGTTCCGCGCCAAAGGGGGTCATGAACGTCACTATTGGTTTGCTGAGGCAGGCGAGATCATGCCTTACCGCGTTTATGTTCCAAGTACCTGGGATGGGAAGAAGCAGTTGCCAATGATCTTCGTTTTGCACGGCACAACCAGAGACCATAATTTCTATTTCGATCGGGATGGCGGCCTGCTTGCAAAACTGGCAGAGAAGCACGGTTATCTTGTGGCAACAACCATGGGCTACCGTCCGAACGCGGGATACAACGCAGGCAGGGTGAGCGTTCGCCGCGAAGGCGAGTTGAGTGAGCAAGAGGCGATGCAATCGTTGGAATTGATCGTAAAAGAGTTCAATCCGGATCCTTCGCGGATCTATCTTTTCGGGCATTCTGCGGGTGGGACAGGCGGCTGGTACCTGGGCAGCAAATACGCCGAACGCTTTGCAGGATTGGCTTTGAGTGCGTTTGGAACGCAGCCTACGGCAGTACCGTTTGATCGATTGAAGGGCATGCCCCTGCTTGTAATTGTGGGATCGAAGGACACGCCGCGAACCGTTGAAACAGCGCGGACTATGGCAAAAGCAGTCGCGGAGAAAGGATTTCAAACTCAGTTTCTGGAGGTTCCTGAGGCAACGCATGACACAATTGTGAGCCAGGCGCTGCCGACGGTTTTCCAATTCTATAGCACACATCGAAAGCAGTGAGGATGCTTAGTTCCCTGGCTTGGCTTTTGCGGCGGGTTGGCGAAAACCGCGCTCAACCATGTCCGTCGGATCGGTGGATACAGGACCATCGCGCCACAGCCAACGCATCATCTCTGGCATTATGGCTCCTCCGAATTTCTGGCCATGAAGGTTCATGCCCCAGGAATAGTTGACGTCGTATCCCTTCTGCGTAAGCGCCTTCATTAGCCGCACGTTCTGAAAAAACCAGTCGCGCTTTTCGTCATAGCCAGCGCCACCACGACCCTGACCGCGGTTGTCGTTCCGGCCATCACATAGGAAAACACGAATAGGCTTTTTTGCAGTCGCCAGAACTCTCTCAGGAAATATATGTCCGCCGCGGATATTTGTGAAGCTGCCAACAATGCTGAGCACTTTTCGGAAATCGTTTGGACGTTCCCAAGCAACAATGAATGCTGCGATTGCGCCTGAACTGGCACCGCCGATTCCGTGCTGTTCTGGATCTTTTGAAATGTTGTATTCCTTATAGAGCGCAGGCATTAACTCTTCCGTAATTACCCGCGCGTATTTATCGTCTGGAGTATTGTATTCAGTGCCCCGGTTGGTGGTGCGATCGCCCCAATCCTTCGGGTTCGGCTCCGGTTGTTCAGCTGTGCGGCCAGGGTTGATAAATACACCGATCATCACAGGAATTTCACGCCTGTAGATCAGGTTGTCCATTACATTTTGAGCGCGTAGATCACCTTCCTCATACTTGAAAGCCTGACCATCCTGAAAAATCATGACTGCTGCCGGAATGGTGGCGGCGTACTGCGCAGGCACGTATACCCAATAGGTATGTTGAGTCCCCGGATAGGCGCTGCTTGGTAAAGTAAAAGGACCGCGAATCTCACCTTTCGGAACTCCTTTCTTGCGGCATGGAGTCAGGACCCAACCTATATTGGGAATTCGGATTGGGTCCGACCGGACCCTGCGGCGTTGGCGGATTCTGCGCAAGGGCTGCAACCGTAGCGATTATCGAGATTATGGGAGTAAGAACGGCAGTCCGTTTCATTTGCATTCAATGATTAGATCAGAATGCCAAGCGCAACGCCAATTGCAAAATGCGCCATTTGAAAATGCATGGGAGGGTGATCAACATTCAACAATTCTTTGCCGTATGATATGGTATCGACTATAGAATCTTAAGAACGGAGAACTCATGGACAGACGTCAATTCATTCAAAAAGCGGGCGCTGTGACACTGCTGGAGCAAACGTTGCGGTCGGCACCAACCGTAATCCGAGCCGGATTGTTAGGTACCAAGCATAGCCATACCACCGGCAAATTGAAAGCGATGCAAGACAACCCCGACTATCAAGTAGCCGGTATTTGCGAGAACGATGCAGCCGCCAAGGCGGAAGCGCAATCCGATCCGCGATTCAAAGGCCTTAAGTGGATGAGCGAAGCAGAAATGCTAGCGGACAAGAGTATTGATTTAGTAGTTGTGGAATGCAATGTTTGGGAAGCTCTTCCATGGGCGAAGAAGGTAATTGATGCAGGCAAACATTTGCATCAGGAAAAACCTGTGGGCAATGAGTGGGGCAAATTCAAAGCATTGGTTGAAGAGGCACGCCGGAAAAAGTTGTTGTTCCAAACGGGTTATGTTTGGCGTTGTCATGAAGGCGTGAACGCTGCTATTGATGCCGCGCGAAAAGGCTGGCTAGGCGAAGTTCTAATGGTGCGCGGAACTATGAACGCGGACAGATCTGCGGAGGAGCGACTAAAGGAAGCGAGGTATAAGGGCGGCGGATTATTTGAACTGGCTGGGCACGTGATTGATCGGACCGTGGATCTATTGGGTCGTCCGAAAAAAGTGCAGAGCTGGCTGCGGCACGATACAAGCGAGGCCGACACATTGAAGGACAACAACCTTACTGTATTTGAGTACGACAAGGCTCTGGCAATTATCACTCAATCGGCGAAAATGTCAGGCTCTGGAGATCACCGCTCGTTTGAAGTAGTCGGAACGGATGGTACGTTCATGGTGTACCCCGAAGCGAATCCCCCGCGCATGCGTGTGCATATGAGGAAGGCACAGGGCCCTTACAAGGCAGGTTGGCAAGAGATTAAATTACCTCCGCAGCCACGCTTCATCGGGGATTTTCAAGAACTGGCAAGGGCGATAAAGAGCGGCACTCTGCTGAAGCTTTCCTACGAACATGAATTACTGCTGCAGGAAACATTGTTGCGCGCCTCAGGAGAAATAGCATGATGACCAGACGGGCAGCAGCAGCCTTAATTCCATTCGCCGCAGTTAGAGGTAGCGCACAAAATTCGGCGATTCGCGTAGGGCTGATTGGCACGGGCAATCGTGGACCTTACGTGGCCGGAATGATGGCGAAAAACACCCCGGCGAAAATTGTGGCATTGTGCGACTTGTTCGACGATAGGATGGAAAAGGCAAAGCAAACGATTGGTGTTGAAAATCCGAAGCTATACAAAGATCTCCATGAACTGCTTAAGAGCGACGTTGATGCGGTAATCATCGCAACGCCCGTGTTTCTGCATGCCGAACACTTTGAAGCTGCCGTGAAATCGGGCAAGCACATATACATTGAAAAGCCAGCTGCAGCTGATGTTGCCAGTTGCAAGCGGATCATGAAATTGGCCGATTCGGCGGACCGCAAATTGAATATCACATTTGGTTTTCAGCGGCGTCATGGGCAGGTGTATCAAAAAGCAAAGGCGCTGGCCGATAGTGGCGCAATTGGCCCGATGCGGTTGGGTGTTGCAAGGTTCATCAAGAACGATAGGTTGGTGGCACCAAACCAGACTGTGCCAAAAACGGATCTGGAAAAAGTGAAGCAATGGGGGAGTTGGAAGGCACTTTCCGGCGACTTGATTGTGGAAAATAACGTGCATTCGGTGGACGTACTGAATTGGTTTTTAGGTGGCCGCCCCAAGTCCGCAATTGGTGCGGGAGGGGCGACCATATCCAAGCGGGGCGATATGCGCGATCACAACTTTGTGGCATTTGAGTATGAGGGCGGCGTTCAGGGCCAACTTTCGGGGACCACGCTGGCACCTCCCGGATATCGCGATGTTGTGGAGCAATTCTTCGGTGAGCGGGGAGTTGTGGAGACGTCGGAAAATCATTGGAAGCATTTTGCTGGACCAGGCAAAGAGACAATGGAAAAATCGCCACGCAATATTACGATTGATTCAGTGGCGGAGTTTGTGAGTAGAGTATCGGAAGGCCGGCCAGCGAATACGGCTGTGCGTGGAGCGGAAAGTTCGTTGACGGCTATTTTGGGCAGAATGGCAATGGACGCGCGGCGCGAAGTAACGTGGGATGAAATGATGCGTGGGTAAAGGCCGAGTCTTTTGCATTATCCAAGGTCAAGAAAGTATAGCTACGCTATTTTCACTTTTTCACGACGGCTGCATTGTTGGGTACTCGTCGTGCGAATCCAAGTTGACTCTACGGGTTGAAATAGAACACTTAGCCCAACGAATTCAGCCTAACTTTACTACGTTTACTGTTGAATTCAACAGTGCCATTCACGTGACTTTCAGGGTTTGGCAAGAGGTAGGACAAGAACCAATTGCGACTGATAGATTGGATTTGATTTTTGGGCCAGACCTTGAAATATCGAGCACTTCAGTTGAGGACCAATTCGTCGAAGTTGTTTGCCTGGTGGATGATTCTGACTTCGACTATTGCGGGGGTGTACTTTGCTTTGATGGTGACTCGGCAATATTGACCGACGAAAGTGGAGCCCAACATTCCTTGGAAAGTATAGGAGCCATCTGCAATGAGTATTGGCATGAATGGGAAGTTGAAAACGGCGCGGCTAGCTAAATCTTAACTGCCCAACGCCAGCTTCCGTGTTTCCACCAGTGTAGTCATCGCGTCTTTCGAGGGCACATATTCCATAGCCGCATACTGTTGAAATCCGGTTTCCCGTATGGCGCGGAACACATTGGCGTAGTCAATTTCGCCGGTGCCAGGCTCATGACGCCCAGGCACGTCGCCGACGTGAAAATGCCCGATGTCAGCAATGTGCCTGCGAATGGTTTCGATAAGATTCCCCTCCATAATCTGAACGTGATAAATGTCGTAGAGAACTTTTAAAAACGGCCCATCCACTTTGCGAAGAATCTGAAATGCTTCATCAGTGCGGTTCAAGTAATAGTCGGCATGATTGTTCCCCTTTGGATTTAAGGGCTCTACAGGTGCCAAGGTATTGATCACTTCTAGTAGCATGGTGACGCCGCTGGACGCGCATAGTTCATGAGCTCGCTTCAATCCCTCAACCATGCTGGATTGCTGCTGCGCCCGCGAACGACGTGGCACTTTGAACCCGCTCAGCACCACCAGTCCGTTGCATTCAAACTGCTTGGCTGCTTCGATGGATGCTCGCATTTCGGCAAGAAACCCGGCTCGTTCCGTTGGATCGCACAAACCCATGCCCTTAGGATTTACGCTTTTGTTACCCACAATGCAAACGCATTCCAAGCCTAGTTGATTTTTAAGCTGGTTGATCTGCTTGGGATTTGCTGCGCGCCAATCGCCGAACTCAAACCCATCGTAACCAGCTTCGGCTACTTTTTCGATTTGCCTCGTCAATGGCATGCCGGGAAACAAAGGTTCCACTCGAACGGAAAGTCTTAGCCCTGCTCGTTTCGCATTGGCCAGACAAGCTGCTAGTGGGAGTTGTAATAGTGATCGCCGCAGCATCGAGTATGTTATATCATAATCCAGTTATGCTGACTTCTTGTTCTACTCTGCCCTTTGCGTTACTTCTGCTGGCAACTATCGCCCAAGCGCAGACCATCCGAGTGATCAAGTTCTCTGAAGCCCAGCCGTTCCGTATGGGCGAGGTAACTTCCAATCGGCTTGTGCATCCGGGAATCGGCGCGAAGAAAACCACGCTGAACTATTCCGTCTCCAAGCCAGGAAATGAATTCGCTCAGCACGTACACGATTATTCTACTGACACAATCCTGGTTCTGGAAGGCGAGGTTAACCTGCGCCAAGGGGATTCCAAGCGTTTGTTCAAAGCTGGCGAATTCGCGTTCGTTCCCATTGGCCAGATTCACGGCACCATTACAGCTGGAACAAGTGAGGCAACAATGATCAGCTTTCAAAATCCGCCAGACTTGATTCTTTACACTGGTGCGCGCGATTCGAAGCGTCCAGGCGCAGCGGCACCCAAGGGAGACATTACTCCAGGCGCCGTGCTTTATCGTGATTTTGTTCACAAGAACGGACAATTCACAAATGCCTCGATGGGTTCAAAGCTCGCCGCGGGGTCGCATCACGCGATGAAACCCGGCGCCCACTTCAAGACAAAAGTGGCAGCAGAAGGCGAAGGATTTCTTTTTGTATGGAAAGGAGCTATTAAGGTGAAGGACAAGGCTGGCACTGTTTACACTGCGGGGGAAAAAGATACAGTGTTCATTCAAGGTACCGCTGAATTGGAAGTAACTGCGGAAGGTTCTACCGAAGCACATATTATTCAAGTACAAGCACCCGCTATCAAATAGGTAATGTGAAATGATCACTCGACGCATATTTACCGCTTTCGCTGCAACCCCTGCGTTTGCAGCTACCGGGAAAATTCGCACGGCCGTAATTGGCACTGGTCACGGTCACGCACTCAGTAAAATTCGTGCCCTGCGCGCTATGCCCGAATATGAGTTCGCCGGAGTCTGCCAAACCGTTTCCACCGAACCAACCAAAGACAATGCCCTTGTAGGTGTCAATTGGTTAAGCTTCGATCAAATTCTGAACGATGCCTCCATTGAAATGGTTGCAGTTGAATCAGCTGAAATCGCCAACAATCTGAACCACGCCGAACGCCTGGTGAAGGCAGGCAAATTCGTACACCTCGATAAGCCTCCAGGCGCGGATCTGATTCGTCTACGGAAGCTGTTTGATGACGCCGCCGCACGCGGTCGAATTGTCCAAATGGGGTATCAGTGGCGCTATCACCCGGCAATGCAAGCAGTTGTGCAAGCCGCACAAAATGGCTGGCTAGGCAGAGTCTACAGGTTCCGGGCTTCTATCGACAAATTGATTGACGAAAAAGAGCGCCGATACCTTGCAAAGTTCAAAGGCGGAATGATGTTCTCTGAGGGTTGCCATTTGGTGGATCGTGCCGTTGCCGTGCTGGGTCGCCCCGTGAAAGTAACAGGCTTTTTACGTCACGAAAGCCCCATCGAAGATGGCTTGAAGGATAATACTTTGGCGGTGCTTGAGTACGAACATGCCATCGCCGAAATCACGCTGAGTGGTTTCCATCCACATGGTGGAGTTCACCGCTACCTGGAAATTTTTGGCACAAACGGCTCTGCAAGAATGCAGCCTTACACTTTCCCATCGAAGTTCAGCATTGATCTGGCAAAACCGGCTGGACCCTACAAAGCCGGTGAACAGACAATTGAAATGCCCGCGCCACCAGGTCCCCCATACGGCCCTGACTTTTTGGAATTAGCCGCTGTAATTCGACAGGGTGCGAAACCCTCGCATTCAACTGCACACGACCTGCTGACTCAGGAAACACTATTGAGAGTCTGCGATATGCTGGGTGCTGCCTAGGAGAGTTCAATGAACGATTTAACCAGACGCAATCTAGTTCGAACAGCCGCTTTGGTGCCGTTTCAAACAGTAAGAGGCACAGCCCAGAATTCCACTGTGAGAGTCGGATTAATCGGTGCTGGCAGCAGAGGTACCTACACCTCCGGCATTATTTCCAAAGACTCACGGGCGAAAGTTGTAGCAATCTGCGACGTGTCGGAAGAGCAGATCGGGACCGCCAAATCAAAGATTGGTGCGCCCGATGCCAAGAGTTACAAAAACTATCAGGATGTCTTGGCGTCGAAGGATGTCGACGTGGTGATGATTGCCACGCCAGTTTACCTGCACCCCGAGCACTTTGAAGCTGCCGTTAAATCAGGCAAGCACATCTACATTGAAAAACCGGCTGGCTTAGACGTTGCAGGGTGCAAGCGCGTAATGCGGATTGCAGACGCGGCAGACCGGAAGCAGAACATAACTTTTGGGTTTCAGCAGCGCTACGGTGGCGTTTATGTGAAGGCAAAGAAGATGCTGGAATCCGGGGCCATTGGCAAGATCCGCGAAGTGCACGGAGAATTTCTGAAGTTCGCGTTAGCAGGCAACGAACCACCTCTGCCGGCTCCTCGAAACGAAGAAGAGAAACTGAGGCAATGGAAGTTGTGGCGTTCGACCTTTGGCGAAGTAATTGTGGAAACCTATGTTCACAATCTAGACGCCATCAATTGGTTCATGGGTGCGCGCCCTCTAAAAGCCTATGGCACTGGTGGGCGAACCGTTGAAAAGCGAGGCGATCTATTAGACCACCTGAGCGTAACTTACGATTACCCTGACAAAGTTCAAGCAACTTTTCTGGGTTCCCAAATGACACCGCGTTTCTATCGTTCCAACTTTGAACGTTACATTGGCGAGAATGGCGTTATCGAAACTGCACGGGAATACTGGACCTACAATGTTGGCAAAGGCCCGGTAACGGAAAAATCAGAGAGAGACATTACCGTGGACGCACTCAGCGAATTTCTTCGTCGCGTGACCGAGGGGAAGCCGGAAAATGCAGGCGTTCGCGCGGCCGAGAGCACACTCACTTGCATTCTGGGCCAAATGGCGATTGATAAGCATAAGGAAGTTACCTGGGAAGAAATGATGCGTTCAGCTTAAGAAAAAAAGTGGCGTCCCCAGAGGGAGTCGAACCCTCGTTACCGCCGTGAAAGGGCGATGTCCTAGGCCACTGGACGATAGGGACGCATTGGGCTTGCTGCAGGACTAACTCTTCTAATTTACCTTTTACAGACGTGGTTAGTCAACCTCACGGAACAAAATCTCAGGCTATCCGCACGCTACACCCATAACAGTATTGATGGAAAAATCAAGTTAAATGGCTCTACAATCAGGAATGCGCCTAGCCAGAATTTTCCTTTTCACACTGCTTCCAGTTTTTGCTGAACGGATCACGCTTGAACATATGGGTCGTTTGGTTCGGCTGTCCAACCCTCAAGTTGCTCCCGGAGGCCGAACCATTGCCCTTATAGTCTCCCGTCAGAATTTCGAAGACAATAGGCACGATGCCCAGTTAATCCTAGTGGACGCAACCACTAAAGCAACCCGTACAATCGTTGGCGATCGACGTGGCCTTAGTTCGCCGCGATGGTCAGCCTCTGGAACCAAACTAGCTTTTCTGGCTCAAGTGGAGGCCAAATCTCAAATATTTGTCCTACCTATGGATGGTGGTGACGCCAAACAAATCACGAAGGCCGCAAGCGGTGTCCAGCAATTCGCGTGGAGACCTGATGAGCAGGAAATCGCTTATGTCACCGAAGATGAACCGGGCAAAGGGAATGGTGCGGAACGTCACAACAAATCCTTCGAGGTCGGCAATAATGATTTCCTTGTCACCACAGCACCTATGCCTTCTCACCTTTGGGTGGCCAACATGAATGGTAAATCGCGCCGCCTGACATCGGGCACCTGGACGCTCCCAAAAAGCATGCCGCCAAGCCCACCAGCTTCCTCTATATCTTGGTCAGCCGACGGGAAAACAATCACCTTCGCTAAAGCGACCACCGCTTATACCGGAGATTCTGATCAATCCTCCATTCAAGTAATTGATGCCGCCACCGGCACCATGCGCGGATTAACAGGAAGGTCCAAACAGGAATCGCAGCCGCTGTTTTCTCCCGATGGGAAATCGGTAACTTACTGGTATTCGCGAGGCGGTGAATCGCGGAACGTGAACGAAATTCAAGTTACTAGCGTGGCAGGCGGAGAAGGCCGTAGCCTAACCCGCGCGATTGACCGCAACATCATGTGGTCCAACTGGATGCCAGGAGGCAAGTCGATTCTGGTGAGCGCCAACGATGGCACCGGTGTTGGAGTTTGGGTGCAACCTCTGGAAGGTCAGGCGCGGCGTCTTGATCTTGGAACAATCGTGCCAACAGCCGCCTTCTGGTTGGAAGCATCGATTGGTGATGGTGGGCAGATAGCGTTCGTCGGCAGTGAACCGCAAAGGCCTAACGAACTATACTTTCTTCCCTCCCCCGACGCCAAGCCGGAACGGCTTACTGATTTCAACGGTGCCATTGCAAAGTTGAATTTAGGAAAAACAGAAACCGTTCGATGGGCCGGAGCCGATGGGCTTCAGCAGGACGGCGTGGTGACTTATCCTCCCAGCTTTGACTCAACGAAAAAGTATCCTCTGGTTCTGTACATTCACGGAGGCCCACGTTCGGCATCAAAAGAAGTTTTCGGAAGGCCGCAATTATTTGCAGCTCAAGGTTGGGTAGTATTCGAACCAAACTATCGAGGCTCCGACAATCTAGGCAACGCGTTTCAAGCAGCAATCTACAATGATGCAGGTGCTGGGCCTGGACGCGATGTGATCTCCGGCTTGGAATATCTCAAAAAGCGCGGCTGGGTTGATGAACAGAGAATGGCCGTTTCCGGATGGAGCTATGGCGGATACATGACCACGTGGCTGCTGGGTAACTATCCAACGTTGTGGAGAACAGCCGTAGCAGGCGCGGCGGTAACGGACTTAATGGACCAATACAATCTTGGCGATTCCAATGTGCGGCGCGGATCAGCCTGGGGAGGATCGCCCTGGACTGACCCCAAGCGTCTCCAAGCTGCAATGGCACAGTCCCCAATCACTTACGCAACAAAGATCAAAGCCCCGACCTTGATCATGTCCTTAACCGGAGACTATCGCGTGACGGTGACACAATCCTACAAGCTGTATCATGTGCTGCGCGACAATGGAATCCCTACGCAGTTCATAGCGTATCCATTGTCTGGCCACAGCCCAAGCGATCCAGTGCATTCTCGCGATGTCGACCGCCGATGGATAGAGTGGCTCACTCGCTACCTTAAACCCGCAGGGCAGCCCAGCGAATAGCTATTTATTCTGGCTTCGGACGAGGCAACACAAACCGGATGCGTGCCGCTTTTGTTCCAGGCTGCACCACCATCAGTTTGCATACCAGTTGCACAGCATCCGCCGGAGAAACAATTCGCGTCGTGTTTTGTTCGGCATCAATACCGGTTAACACCAAAACTTTTGGGGCAGGCGAAAAGATCTCCAGCACGCGAAGTGTTTCAAAACCGCAGGTACACAAAACAATCAATTCCTGATCTTCACGCAATGCCTTTTGCATAGCCTGCACTTGACCAATTAGAATGGCGGCAAGATTTCCACCAGCGTCTTCTGAAGTATTTGCCAACGCCCCAATCGCCTCTGCCTTTGCGGCCGCGTCGGTTGGCCGCAGCCCACCCATCACATCTTTCATCTGATTGCCAATTGCTTCCTTGGCAAGCTGTTTGGTGAATTCTCCAAGACTCATAGCTTTGAGACTACCGCAACAGTGCGAAAATTGTTAGATACTCATGAATGAAACTTCCCGTTACGATTTAGTAGTAATCGGCTCAGGTCCCGCTGGAGAAAAGGCGGCCACGACCGCTTCTTTGTTGGGTCACCGCGTTGCACTAATCGAAAAAGATCCGTACGTTGGCGGCGCTTCGACTAATACAGGAACTCTGCCTAGTAAGACTTTCCGCGAAACTTCTGTAGCTTTGTCGGGCTGGAAAACGCGCAGCCTGTTTGGCATGGATGTGAACCTGGCCCTCCATCGTAAGGCCACATTGCAAGACTTCATGTATCACGAAACAACCGTGAGGAATGAGGAGCGTTCGCGCGTCCGTCGAATCCTGGAACATTGGAAAGTAGACTACATTGAAGGCACCGCTAGCTTTGCAGATCCCCACACATTGAACATAATCGCCAAGGATGGACCGCGACAAGTTTACGGAGATTTCATCTTGCTCGCCACCGGATCCTCTCCCGTTCATCCAGCAATGTTTGAATTTGACAGTCCGCTGATTCACGACTCCGATGAAATTCTCACCATCGAATCCTTGCCCGAACGGATGGCTGTAGTTGGTGCAGGCGTGATCGGCAGTGAATACGCCTGTACCTTTGCAGCGCTAGGAGTAGAGACACATTTGATCGACGGGCGTGATGTTCTAATGTCGTTCCTCGATCGCGAAGTTTCCACTTCACTGACAGCTGAGTTTGAGCGCCTCGGGATTCACTTCCATCGTCCTGTGAAAGTTACCGGATGCGCGGTTCAGGAAAATGGCAAAGGAATCCAATTGGTGTGCGATCCTGGCCCCAACCTTGAAGTGGACCAAGTGCTGGTAGCGGCGGGCCGTTGCTCCAATGTGGAAAAGCTGAATCTTGCTGCCGCCGGTCTCACGCCAGGCGCCCGCGGTTTAATTACAGTCGATGAAACCTATCGAACATCAGTGCCTCACATTTTTGCTGCCGGCGATATTATTGGATATCCAGCATTGGCTGCAACCAGCGCCGAACAGGGTCGCATCGCAATTCACCACGCCTTTGGCGAATCCTGCAAGCTGAAACTCACCACCGTTTTGCCTACAGGAATCTATACAATTCCTGAAGTCAGCATGATTGGGGAAACGGAGGAAGCACTGATGAGTAAGAACATTCCGTTTGTTACCGGTCATGGATACTACAAGCAGACAGTGCGCGGCCAGATCATCGGAGATCGCACGGGCTTCTTAAAGTTGATCTTTTCAAAAGATGCTGAAATGAAATTGCTAGGTGCCCATTGCATAGGTGAAATAGCCAGCGAGGTGATTCATACCGGGCTGCTGGCAATGGTGACAGGTGCTGGCCGCGACTTGTTTGAAGCCTCTTGCTTCAACTACCCAACGCTCGGAGACCTATATAAATTAGCCACTTTCGATGCTGTTTGCAAAATGCGGGACTGCAAGTAAATCATTCGCTCAAGATTACTTTTTAAGCAATCCGCGCCCATCCATCCATTCGTAGAATCGCTGCGGCCACTGGCTAACAGGGCCCTTCAGCGTCGGCCGCAAACCAAAGCCGTGCCCCACTTTTGTATAAACATGCAGTTCCGTTTGCGCGCCAGCTTTTTTCATGGCCAAGTAAAGTTCAGGTAGTCCCTGCGAGATATTCTGGCGGTCATTCTCACCGCAAAGTAGAAAAGATGGCGGCATATCTTTTGCAAGCGGCATGTCCTTCGGAATTGCCGGATACATCAGCCCAAAAAACCCAACCTTAGAACTCAATCGCTCCACTCCATCTGCGGCATCGGCCTTGCCTTCATCTACATGGGTTGCCGCCAGCGCTGCTAATTCACCACCAGCGGAAAATCCAATGACCCCGATCCGCTCAGGATCCACGCCCCACTCGGCTGAATTGCTCTTTACTAGCTTGATGGCACGCTGCGTGTCTTGCAATGAGGTCCCTTCAATTGTATATGTCGATTCTTTCTCCCGCGCCAAACGGTACTTCAATACAAATCCTGCCACCCCATGTTCCTGAAGATACTTCGCAATATTATGACCTTCATGATCAGCCCAAAGCGCACTATGTCCGCCTCCAGGAGCGATCACAACACTCGCCCCAGTAGCTGTTTCCTTTGAGGGAAGGTACAGGGTGAGCGAAGGTTTGTGAACGTTAGAAATTACTCGATCACCCGCCGGTTGAACCTTCACCACCTCGTCACTGGTTTTGCCTTCCGAACCCGGGGCACCGTTGGGCCAAAGGTACACAACCTGCGGTTCAGCGGCCAATGCCCACACTGGCAGCAGCAGAATAGATGCAAAAGATTTGTGAACTTTCAACATGTATGAAGCCTATTTAGCATACACCGCTTTTTCGAAATCATTCAGAAGCCCCATTGCCTGCTGATCTGCGAACGGCAAGAATCGCATCAATAACACCGCACACAATGCGTTCTTTGGATCAATCCAAAAATACGTATTCTCAAAACCTGCCCACGCCAAGCTGCCAGCTGCACGACCTCCGGAGTAAGGTGTTGTGTTGATTAGAAACCCCAATCCCCACTTCTCTGTATGACCCGGTTGAATATCGACCTCGCTTGAAAGCGCTGGCCTGTAACTTTTCATTTTGCCGGCGGTCAATTCGCCGATTTGGTTAGTCCACATAATTTCCACCGTTTGCGGTTTCAGAATTCCTTGCCCTTTATTAACGATCATTTGCATAAATCTGACGTAATCGGCTGCAGTGGAATAGATCCCACCACCTCCACCAAATGATTTCGGAGGGCTTGGCAACGTACGTTCACTCGGAATCAGTGCACCGTTTTCCTCACGCCGGTAACCAGTCACAAGCCTGGCAAATTTCACAGCGGGGATAAAATAACTGGTATCAACCATACCAAGGGGCTTAAGAATTTTCGCCTGAAAATAATCCTCCAAACTCATACCGCTAAGATTCTCTACAAGTCGTCCAGCCCAGTCAATACCTTGGCCGTACTGCCATCGAGTGCCCGGTTCAAACATTAATATTGGCACTTCAGAAGACGGCTGCGTTGTAGTGTAACGAAACATATCGCCATCCCAAATGTCGTAGCAGAATCCTGATGTATGCGTTAGTAAGTGCTTCAATGTCACCGGTGTTTTAGCCGCACTCAGCATTGGCTTACCAGCTTTATCGAAGCCCCGCAGTACTTCTAACTTCGCAAGTTTAGGTAAATATTTTGAAACTGGCTCATCCAGCTGCACTTTGCCTTGCTCAACTAACTGAAGCACAGCGGCAGTGGTAATCGCCTTTGTCATCGAATGAATCGCAAAAATGGAATCCGTTTACGCAGGCACGCCAGAAGCATCACGAGTACCAAAAGCACCTTGATACAGAATCTTATTCCCGCTAGCCACCATACCCACGGCAGCCGGAATTTTCCTTGTGACAATTCCCGTGCGTAGCGTAGTATCAATCTTCGAACTCGCTGCTTGCAGTTTCATTGCAGTAGTAATCATGGCGGCCGTAATGGTTCGGCGATTCAAGTCTGGCATCGCTAACATTGTACGATGAAGTATACCAATGGTTTTCGCTGATAAGATTGACGCTTTACCCCTGCATTCTCGCACCCCTTTGACTTGGGGGTATGGCGTGTTGGCCGATCCAATCAATCTGTTAATTGACCACGCCTTTCTCGAAAAAAAAGCCGCTCTAAATGCCATGGAGTTAATGACCCGCTGGCCCGAGGAATGGGCCCCTGGCTGGGTGGAAACCATGACCCGCGTTGCTCGCGATGAAGCAGCACATCTGGCTCAAGTTGTTAAAATTCTTCTTAGCCGCGGTGGGCGTTTGGGTCGCACCCATAAATGCCAATACGCAACCGACCTTCGCCAGTTGGTCCGCAAAGGCGAAACCGGCGATACCCTTGACAGGTTGTTAGTCTCAGCTTTAATCGAAGCAAGATCCTGCGAACGCTTTTCCGTTTTGGCCACGGCTGCTGAAGCGATGAAGGATTCTGAGTTGAGTACATTCTACAAAGCCCTCTTCTCATCCGAGTTAGGGCACTTCAAAGTGTTCCTGAGGTTGGGATACAAAATGATGGATAAAGGCGCGGTGGATCGCCGCTGGCATCAACTGCTGGCTGCTGAAGCTAAGGTGCTTGCCCAGCAGTTGCCAGGACCGCGAATTCATTCAGGGTGGGAAATTTGATAACCTTTTCGGTTGGGCGGTTTGTTGCCCTGAAGCGAAACCAGACTAGCCCAACAACTCGATTTTTTCCATGATCCCAATTACCCGCACTATACCCGTGTCCGCCTATAGACGGAGGATGGATTGAAACCTACCGACATTAGCAACCCCGACTACTTCCATAAGGTGGTGGATTGCCAGTGGGCTTGCCCCACACATACCAACGTACCTGAATACATCCGCATGGTAGCTCAGGGGCGTTTCACCGACGCCTACATGCTGAACCGCGAATCCAATGTGTTCCCAGCGATTCTGGGACGAACTTGTGATCGGCCATGTGAGCCAGCCTGCCGTCGCGGACGTCTTGAAGAAGATACCAAACCAGTGGCAATTTGCCGGTTGAAGCGCGTTGCCGCCGATCACAGCGGCGATATCACCGACCGCCTTCCAGCAATTCCCAAAGCCAAAAACGGAAAACGCGTGGCCTGCATTGGCGCTGGACCTTCCTCACTCACCGTCGCCAATGACCTGATGCCGTTGGGTTACGAAGTAGTCATGTTTGAAAAAAATGCAAAGCCTGGCGGCTTGATGCGCACTAATATTCCCTCGTTCCGCTTGCCCGAAGGCGTGCTGGATGAAGAGGTGGGCAACATCCTAAACATGGGCGTGGATATTCGCTACAACTCTCCAGTGAAAAGTTTGAAATCGCTGGTAGACGATTTCGACGCCGTGTTTGTGGGCAGTGGCGCACCTCGTGGAAAAAACTTGGATCTACCCGGACGTTGGGATACAGATCGCATTCACTTGGGCATCGATTGGCTGGAATCCATTGCCTTTGGGCACATTGATTCAGTCGGCGAAAAGGTCCTAATCATCGGCGTTGGCAACACCGCCATGGATTGCTGCCGCTCCTCGTTGCGGCTTGGCGGTAAGGACATTAAAGTGATGGCCCGTCGACCTCGCGCCTATTTCAAAGCATCGCCTTGGGAACTCGAAGACGCCGAGGAAGAGGGCGTGGAAATTCTGATCAACCATGCACCAAAACGCTTTGTAGTTGAAAACGGCAAGCTGAAGGGCATGGAGTTTGAACGCCTGGAATGGGATGCCGACGCCAAGAAATCGAAAACCATTGATACAATTTTCCTCCCTGCCGATGATGTGATTCTTGCCATTGGCCAAGACAACGCGTTCCCTTGGATTGAACGCGACTTGGGAATTGAGTTCGACAAGTGGGATATGCCCGTTGTCGACAAAGTGACGTTTGAATCCACCAGGCCTGGTGTCTTCTTTGGTGGCGACGCTGCTTGGGGTCCGAAGAATATTATCTGGGCAGTAGAGCACGGCCATCAGTCCGCCATTTCTATTCACAACCATTGCCAGGGCCTTCCAACCACCGAAAGACTTCCTGTTGGCATGAAGCTGGTTCCACAAAAAATGGGCATCAGCGAGTGGAGTTATCACAACGATTTCAATCCCGCCTCGCGCCAAAAGATGACTCACGTCGATCTGGTCAGCCGGTTTAAGCAATTGAACGTTGAAGTGGAAATCGGATTTTCCGCTGAACAGGTCGCACGGGAAGTACAGCGTTGTCTCAACTGCGACATTGAAACAGTCTTCACTCCCAAGCGCTGTATTGAGTGCGATGCTTGTATCGACATCTGCCCCGTTTCCTGTCTAACCATTGGACGTGATGGCGATGAAACTGACTTGCGCACCCGCCTGTCAGCGCCCGCCACCAACCTCGAACAATCGCTCTACGCATCCGAACCTTTACCGCACACGAAGCGGCTAATGTTGAAGGATGAAGATGTGTGCGTCCATTGCGGCCTCTGCGCAGAACGCTGTCCCACCGCTGCTTGGGACATGCTGAAGCTTGATCTGACTATTCCCCACGTAGGAACAACATGCAACCAACCGTTGACAACAGAACCAGTACTCGCATAAATGATTTCGCCGTTAAACTGGCGAATGTGAATGGAACAGGATCTGCCTCGGCAAACGGGTTGCTCATGCAGGCCATGTTCCGCATGGGGGTCCCTGTTACGGGAAAGAACCTTTTTCCATCCAACATTCAAGGGCTGCCAACTTGGTATGAAATTCGCGTCAGCAAAGATGGCTACAATGCTCGCGCTCTTGATTACGACCTCATGGTTGCCATGAATTCGCAGACCTATGCTCGCGATGTGAAGGAAGTGCGCACCGGAGGCTATCTTCTTTTCGATTCCAGTTGGCCGCTTGATGCCCACCTGCAACGCGACGACATTCACTTCATCGGCATCCCACTTGCAGAAATGTGCAACGCCCATTTCAACGATCCACGCGAACGCATTCTGATGAAGAACGTGGCCTACGCAGGCGCTCTTTGCGCGCTCATCAGAGTGGATATGAAAGTGGTTGAAGATCTTCTGATGGAAAAGTACGCAGGCAAAGAGAAGATGCGCGTTTCCAATCAGACCGCTTTGAAGTTGGGTTACGATTACGCCATCAAACACTTTGATTGCCCTCTGCCATTTCAACTGGCGCAGATGGATGCCAATGCCGACAAAATCTTGATTGACGGCAATACCGCTCTTGCCTTGGGTTGCGTTTATGCTGGTGCCACGGTTGCGGCCTGGTATCCCATCACACCTGCAACTTCAGTAATGGATGCTTTCAAAGGATTCTGCGAACAGTTCCGGCGCGATCCAGAAACTAAGCGTAATAACTATTGCATCCTCCAAGCCGAAGATGAATTAGCGGCAATCGGCATGGTAATCGGCGCATCGTGGAATGGGGCGCGCTCCTTCACGTCAACCGCCGGTCCAGGCATTTCCTTAATGAACGAATTGCTAGGCTTGGCCTACTATGCCGAAATTCCAACCGTTGTCATTGATGTTCAACGTGTTGGTCCTTCCACCGGTATGCCCACCAGAACACAGCAGGGCGATCTGATGAGTTGCGCCTATGCCTCGCACGGCGACACCAAGCACATTCTTCTATTCCCTGCCAACCCTCATGAGTGTTTCGATTTCGCAGTGAAGTCCTTCGATTTAGCTGAGTATTTTCAAACACCCGTCATGGTGCTCAGCGATTTGGATATCGGGATGAACGATTGGGTGGTGCCGCGTTTGAATTGGGACGATAACTACAAACCGAATCGTGGACGAGTGTTAAGCAAAGAAGAAGTGGAAGAGTTGCCCAAGTTTCAGCGCTATTTTGATACCGATGAAAATTTCGTCGCCACTCGAACGCTTCCCGGCGTCCATTCAAAGGGAGCGTATTTCGTACGAGGTTCTGGCCACAACAAGTTTGGCGGATACACTGAAATCCCCGACGAATATCAGGAAGTTGTTGACCGCTTGGCACAGAAACATAAAGCCGCTGCCAAGTTTGTTCCCAAACCAATCATTGAAAAGCGCGCAGGTGCAAAGTTTGGCGTGTTGACCCTTGGTGGCTGCGAAGGTGCCGTGCGTGAAGCACTGGACCTGCTGGACGACCGCGGAATTCCAGCCGACTACATGCGCGTCCGTGGATTTCCATTCAGCGATGAAGTAGTGCAGTTCCTTGAAGAGCATCCTTACACCTTTGTTGTAGAGCAAAACAGAGACGGCCAACTGTGCTCGTTGCTGACCATTGAAACACCAATTGCAAAAGATAAGTTACGTTCCGTGCTGGTATATGGCGGCTTCCCGTTAAGCGCCCGCCACGTCATCGAAGGAATTTTGAGCCAGATAAGCTAGGCCGGAGAAAACACAATGCCATCCATCGCAAAACCAATTGCTAAACATCCCAGCCTGCAAAAAAACAATCTTGGGCTAACCGTCCGTGATTATGAAGGCACCATGTCCACGCTGTGTGCGGGCTGCGGTCACGATTCTATTACCGCCGCCATTGTCCGCACC
The DNA here is from genome assembly GCA_043755435.1 of Bryobacterales bacterium. GTDB lineage: Bacteria > Acidobacteriota > Terriglobia > Bryobacterales > Bryobacteraceae > JANXSF01. The sequence continues at coordinate 31,135 of JAYUSZ010000140.1, forward strand.
TTTTGGGAACTATCCACGCCCCCGCATATGATTGCCAAACTAAGCGGCATTGGCTGTTCGTCCAAAACTCCCACCTATTTCGTAAGCGGAGCCCACGGGTTTAATTCCGCCCATGGACGCATGCCCGCCATCGCCACCGGTGCCAATGCAGCCAATCGGGAACTCATCTACATCGGCGTTTCTGGCGACGGCGATTCGCTGTCCATCGGACTTGGACAACTCAGCCACGCCATTCGCCGCAACCTTCGCATGGTCTACGTTATCGAAAACAACGGCGTCTACGGCCTCACCAAAGGACAGTTCTCCGCCTCCGCTGATATTGGCTCAAAGAGTAAGCGTGGTGAACCCAATCGGATGTCGCCTATTGATCCAGTAATGCTCGCACTTAGCCTCGGCGCAACATTTGTCGCTCGTAGTTTTTCCGGCGATAAGGAGCAGTTGGTACCAATTTTGAAGGCCGCATTTTCTCACCGTGGCTTGGCATTGATCGACGTTGTATCGCCCTGTGTAACTTTCAACGATCACGCCGGCTCAACCAAAAGCTACCTGTATTCACGGCAACATCAATACAAAGCCACCGAAGCAGATTTCGTTCCACCCGCTTCGGAAATTGTTGCCCACATCGGCAGCGCCAATGGACACATCACCGAAACCACTAACGTCACCATGCATGATGGAAGCATAGTGAAATTCCGCGCATTGCCGGAAGGCTACGATCCAACAAACAGGCAGAAAGTTTATGCCTATTTGCAGGATCGCCAAGGAAAAGGTGAAGTGCCAACAGGGCTGCTCTACTTAGACGAATCGGTAGGTGACGTTCACGAAATGAACAACACGCCTGACGAAGCTTTAACCAGTATTCCATTCGAAAAGCTTTGCCCAGGCAATGCCGAATTGCAAAAGCTGTTAGAAGAATTTCGATAGCCGCGCAACACCCCCGCTTCTAGGCACTTTAGTATACTGAACGGGGGAAAATGAATAAGCTCCGCGTCGTACTAATCGCGCTGTCAACAGCCCTCATCTTTGCTGCCGAAGATGGTCCCGCCATTTTAGCCAAACGCTGCAGCGGCTGCCATAACAGCCAATCCAAGTCCGGCGGATTGGATCTTTCATCTCTCGCCACCACGAAAACTGGCGGTTCTAAAGGAGTCGCGCTCCATCCCGGCCAAGCTGAAGAAAGCCTGCTCTATCGCCGCGTTCGCGAAGGTTCCATGCCCCCCGCTGCAAAGCTGCCACCAGCAGAAAAAGACGCCCTTCGTCAGTGGATCGACGATGGAGCCAAGTGGGACAAGACCATAATCCTCGCCAACCGCCGCGCCGGTTACGATTGGTGGTCTCTGCAACCTTTGCGCAACGCGCCAGCCGATACTACCGTAGACTCTTTTGTTCGCGCCAAGCTTGCAGAAAAGAAACTCACAGCTTCACCCCGCACTGATCGTCGCACGCTAATCCGGCGCGCCACGTTCGATCTGCTGGGTCTACCCCCTACACCCGCTGAGATCCGGTCGTTCGTCGAAGATCCAAACCCTAATGCTTACGAAAAACTGATCGACCGCTTGCTTGCCAGTCCGCACTATGGAGAGCGTTGGGGACGTCACTGGCTGGACGTAGCTCGTTTCGGCGAAAGCAACGGTTATGAGCAAAACCACCTGCGTCCACGCGCCTGGCAATACCGCGATTACGTCATCCGCAGCTTCAACCAGGACAAACCTTTCAGCCAGATGGTGCGTGAGCAATTGGCCGGCGACCAATTAGCGCCCGGCAACCCAGATGTAGAAGTCGCCACCGGTTTCCTCGTAGCAGGGGTGCATGATACGGTGGGTATCCAAAATTTAGACGGCGAAATGCTGAAACGGGCAAATGATTTGGATGACATCATCACCGCCACTGCTGCCGGATTCCTTGGTCTAACTGTCAATTGCGCCCGCTGTCACGATCATAAATTCGATCCTATTGAACAGGCTGATTACTATCGCCTCGCAGCTGTCTTCTCAGGTGTTCAACATGGTGAACGCGCCTTAACAACTTCCGCCGAAAAAGAAAGGCTGGAAAAGCCGTTGAACGAATTGGAGGCCAACCGCAAGTCCCTTGAATCAACAATTGCAGGTTTCGTGAAAGACTTATCCCCACGCATCAGCGAAGCCAAGCCCGGGATCGAAGCTGCCGCCCGTCCGCCTGTCGCTCGCGAAGGCACAGAGGAAAAGTTCGATCCGTTGGAAGCCAAGTACGTCCGCATGAACATCGAAGCCTCAGCCGGAGGTGGCATTGCTCAGCTCGACGAATTGGAAATCTTCAGCGGCCAGTGGAACGTGGCCCTCGCTTCCAGCGGTGCAACAGTTGCTGCAATCAGCCGAGTTAGTGGGGAAGGTAAGAGCCATTATCCGCCCAGCTTCGTTATTGACGGAAAATATGCCGAACGATGGTTCGCCGATAGTAAGTCGTCCCAACTTACTGTGACTTTTGCTAAACCAGCACTCATTGACCGAATCTTGTTTTCCAAAGACAGGCCCTTAGGAGATGATCGCTCTCTAAACGGCATCCCCACTCTATTCAGCTTCGAGTCCTCACTCGATGGCAAAACGTGGCGAAAAATAGCCGATTCCACTGGCCGACTTCCGTATTCCCCAAAAGAACGCGACGAGTTCTTCCTTCTGTCCGTGCTCAGTCCGAAAGAAAAACAACAGTGGGATGAATGGCAAAGTAAGTTGGCTAAGATCAAATCCGAAATTGCAAGCGCTCCTAAGGTCCCTCTAAGTTACATCGGGACCTTCACTCAACCCAAAGAACCAGCCTACTTACACAAAGGCGGCAATCCATCCAACCGCGGGCCTGACGTCGCGCCGGGCAGCCTAACCACACTTTCAAAATTGCTCCCAGGTTTCACACTTGACTTGAACGCACCCGAAGGCGAACGCCGTCTCGCTCTTGCCAATTGGATCGTGGACAAACGCAATGCACTTACCGCACGCGTTCTTGCTAATCGCGTCTGGCACTACCACTTCGGCCGCGCATTGGCCGGCACTCCCAGCGACTTAGGCAAGAACGGTGAACCACCATCGAACCCTGAGTTACTCGACTTCCTCGCCCAACGCATTCACTCCTATGATTGGAAGTTGAAACCTCTGCATCGCGAAATTATGCTATCGGAAACCTACCAGCAATCAAGCGAAGTCAATCAGGCCAACGTTACAATCGACGCCGATGCCGCCTATCTATGGCGCTTCCCGCCGCGCCGCCTCGAAGCTGAGGCCGTTCGCGATAGCGTATTGTCCGTAAGCGGCAAATTGAATCCAAAGCTTGGCGGCCCCGGTTTCCAGCTATATCAATACACGGTGGACAACGTCGCCACTTACTTGCCCAAGGAAATTCATGAGCCGGAAACCTTCCGCCGAACCGTGTATCATCAGTCGCCCCGGTCCGTCCGCATTGATGTTCTAGGCGCGTACGATTGCCCCGACCCTTCCCTTCCTGAACCGAAACGCGTCGTCACCACAACCGCTCTACAAGCACTCAGCCTGTTGAATAACTCCTTCTTAATGGAACAGTCCAACTACTTAGCCGAACGTCTGCGCAAAGAACAACCCACCGCAACTGCGCAAATAGAAAGCGCATTCCAACTTGCCTTTGGCCGCTCGCCCAACACCGCAGAGCGTGAGGCAGCCTTGAAACTAGTCCAGCAACATGGTCTAGCTATCTTCTGCCGAGCCATGCTCAACGCAAACGAGTTTGTCTATGTCTTTTAAAGCGCCCTTTGAAACTCCTGACCGCCGCCAATTTCTATCCGACTTCGGATCTGGCCTTGGCGGAGTAGCGCTCGCCTGGCTGCTCGGCAACAGCCCGTTGCATGCGGCGGAGAAGTTTCCTAACTTCGCACCAAGGGCAAAGCGCATCATTCAGATTTTCTGCCCCGGCGCTGCCTCGCACATCGACCTGTGGGACCACAAGCCCGAACTGGAAAGAATGCACGGTAAACCCTTACCTGGCGAAGAAAACGTCGTAACATTCCAGGGCAAGAATGGTAACTTGATGCGCAGCCCGTGGGACTTCGCACCGCGCGGCCAAAGCGGCAAAATGATCACCTCTATGCTGCCCAACCTCGGCGCACTGGCTGACAAAATGGCTTTCATCCACTCCATGCAATCGCGCACCAACACCCACGGCCCGGCATGCGTTGCCATGAACACCGGCTTTATCTTCGAAGGTTTTCCCAGCGCCGGTTCCTGGGTTAGCTACGCATTGGGCTCAGAAAATCAAAATCTGCCGGCATTTGTTGCTATCCCCGATGTGCGTGGAATTCCGCCGTCAGGTCCAGCCAATTGGACAAGTGGATTTCTTCCAGCCCAACATCAGGCCATCTCATTCAGTTCATCGGATCCCATTCGAGACCTGCAACGTCCCTCCAGCGTCAGCCCTGCTGCCGAACTTGCAACACGCGATTTCCTGGCACTGCTCAACAAGGAACATCAGCAAAAGCATGCCGGCAATTCCGATTTGGCCGGCCGCGTAGCCGCTTATGAGTTAGCCGCGCGAATGCAACTAACCGCACCCGAAGTAAGTGATCTATCAAAGGAGACTCGCGCTACTCGTGACCTTTATGGAGCCGACGACCCTAATCCGTTGATATCAACCTACGCAAAGAATGCAATGCTTGCCCGGCGTCTGATCGAACGCGGCGTGCGTTTTGTGCAGCTCTACTGCGGCTCACGAGCGTCTGGCGCTGACGGACTTCTGAACTGGGATGCACATCGCACGTTGAAGGCCGACTACGAACGCCACTGCCCAATCCTTGACCGGCCCACAGCGGGGCTCATTCGCGATCTTCAATCCCGCGGATTGCTGGACGATACTCTGGTCCTTTGGACAACTGAATTTGGCCGCATGCCGACACATCAGGATGGAACAACCGGCCGTGACCATAATCCCGAAGCATTCACCGTCTGGATGCTAGGCGCCGGCGTGAAGCCAGGCGTAAGTTATGGTGAGACCGATCCGTTTGGTCGGCGAGCAGTCAAAGACATTGCTACAG
>JAYUSZ010000141.1:0-12622 GCA_043755435.1 Bryobacterales bacterium
ATCACGGGAGGTACGGAAGCACCGTTCGCTGAGGGTTTGCTACGAGCCTGGGAGGCAATGCGGGTGGTTTCCGCTGGCACTTGCCGGCCCTTTTCAAAAGATCGTCAAGGTTTGATTTTGGGGGAAGGCGCTGCGATGCTGGTGCTGGAGCCTATGGAAACTGCCAAGCTGCGTGGCGCAACAATTTACGCAGAAATTTGCGGTTTTGGCATGTCATCCGATGCGGCGCACCTCACCATGCCCTCCGCCTCCGGAGCTGCTGCAGCTATGCGGGGGGCTTTGGCGGATGCAAGTTTAGACCCAACCCAAATCGGCTATGTCAATGCTCACGGGACAGGGACAGAAGCTAATGATCGCACGGAGTCCCAAGCCATTCGGGTAGTGTTTTCCGGGCAACTTCCTGCAGTGAGCTCCACCAAATCTATGCACGGCCACGCACTGGGTGCTTCACCTGCTTTGGAAGCGGTGGCAACGATTTTGGGCTTGTTTCAGGGGGTGCTTCCACCCACCGCAAACTTTACAATTGCTGATGCGGAATGCGATCTGGACGTTGTCCCAAACCACGCCCGTGCTCAGGTAGTGGAAGCGGCATTGTCGAATTCTTTTGCATTCGGCGGATTGAATGCCGTCCTAGCATTCCGCTCGCTTTAATGTGGGGTTCCGAACCGCGCTGGGGCGGTTGATTGAGCATCTGCTGCTTGCGTGGATTTATCTTTCTGTTCTTCACTACCTTTTGCGGCTTATCTGGGTTTTGCAGTCTGGGACTTGACTGATGCTCAATATTCCTGGAGAACCAGCCAGGATCTTTCCTGAATTTTCGATGCTTCTTCAAAGGCCTCCCCCTTCCCGCCTGGAGGGCTTTGACATGTCTATTTCAATTGGTTTCTCATGATTTCCAGAAATCAATTTCTAGCGAAGTACTCGTCAAGCTTACAGTGCTTATCGAACTCCGAGGAACCGTGTTTGATCATTCCTTTGATCTGTGGCCGAAATTTCAAACTGATGTCAGCGGAGCATAACCTTTTTCGATAGAATAACGTCAGTCTATTTGCTAAGCTAACTAGCCAGGATGCTTTTGTAGTCGGCAGCCGGCAAATGGCAAAACGGAAGGCACTTACCAATCATGAGCAGCGCACACAATCCGACGCCTACTCCCCAAACTCCAGGATCCATCGGTCCCGTCCCCGTTGTCGCCAATCCAGACCAACCCAACCGCAAGTGGATGTGGGGGTTGCTTGCCTTGGGGCTTAGTGCTGCGGGCCTCTATTTTTACTCCAATCGGCCACAAGATACCGGTACCACCAACATTGCCCAAACCAGATCTGCAACCGTGCTAGCGGGCAATGTCCAACGTACTCTGAGACTTACAGGAACAACCTCGGCTGAGAAGTACGTTTCCCTCATCGCTCCCTCGTTGCGAGGTTCTCGCTCTGGTGGTGGCAGCGGAGGCGGAAGCGGTGGGGCGGGCATTGGATCAGTTCAGTCGGCTACCGTTTCAAGTAATGCGGGAGGCGGTTCAAGCAGCAGTGCCACTTCTACTTCTTTCGGGGCTGGATCCCTAGCTTCAACTTCAAGTGCCAGCGGTGATCCCGGCTTAACGGCTGCCAGTGGTGGTGGACGGTCCTCTTCCCGCTCTTCATCTGCCCCCAGATCTCCATCCACAAGATCGAGTGGCGGGTCGCGGGACAACAGTGCTGTCGTGGATGATAATTTAGGATCAACGGGTGGTGCACTAATTGGTAGTGGCGGCCCCGGCGGTGGTGGCGGTGGCAGTAGTGGTGGCGGTGGACGTTCCAGCGGTGGCGGGGGTGGAGATTTCGCCCTACTTCTTCAGGAAGCCCCGAAATCAGGTTCCCCTGTGACCAAAGGACAAAAAATCGCAGAATTCGACAGGCAATACATGCTCACTCGTCTCGATGACTACCGCTCTAGCGTAGTTCAGTCGGAGATGTCGTTCCGCAAGCAACAAGCGAATCAGAAGGTAACGCGCCAAGCTCATGCGCAACAGATTCTTGCAGCGAAGAACCTGATGGACAAGGCCGAGTTGGATATGAAGACTGTGCCGGTTCGGAGCTTTATTGAAACCGAGCGGTTAAAACTTGCGCTGGAAGAAGCAAAAGCCAAATACAACCAGCTCCTTTCGGAAGTGAAGTTCGTGGAGATCTCTGAAAAGGCGCAAACCCGTGCCTCAGAAATCGAATTGGAGCAATCCAAAATTGAATTGAAGCGCGCTGAAAATAATGCGGATAAGATGATTGCCAAGGCTCCCATGAATGGTGTGGTGGTTATGATGAACACTTTCCGGGGCTCTGAATTTGGCTACATCCAGCAGGGTGATCAAGTTTACCCCGGCCAGATGTATATGCAGGTAGTTGACCCTTCGTCGATGATCATCAACGCAACGGTAAACCAGACAGATGTGGAAGCACTGAAGATCGGCATGCGCGCCAAGGTTCGTTTCGATGCCTATCCTGGCTTGGAATTACCTGCCCGCCTGGTGATGATAGGAGCACTAGCTAAAGCTGGTCTATCCCGTTACGCATACAAGAAAGACATTCCGGTTCGTTTGCGGCTCGAAACAATTGATGCCCGCGTCATCCCTGACCTTAGCGTTGCCTGCGACGTTATCATTTCTGAAGAGCAAGCACCGGCCATAGTACCCCTAGAAGCTGTCTTTGACGGGGTCGCAGTCAAAGAAGCAACAGCCAATGCGAAAGCTCGTGAAACTTCCGTGACGAAGGCTTTTGTCTTCGTCAAATCCGGCGAAGTTTGGTTGCGCCGTGAAGTCCAAGTTGGAGTGCGAAGCTACACTCATGCATCGATTCGCTCTGGGTTAAAGCCAGGGGAAATCATAGCGGCGGAACGTCCCCCCGATCCTGGTGCTAAGCCGGCCAAGGAAACGTAGACTGCGCTAAGTTCGTCAATCAATCAAGGAACCGATCATGTCTAAGGATTTAAAGAAGGGACGGCTGGGGCAAAATGCCGCCTCCAAGCGAAAACGTCTGGTTGTGTGGGCAATTACAGCCGCCGCGCTCTCGGGCGGTGCTTATGCTGCCTACAAGTACACTGGCACAACCAAAGTGGAAGTTCCTGTGACCAAAGTCCGCCAAGGTGATTTTGTGATTAGCGTCAAGTCTCGCGGCGAGGTTCGTAGCGTCAATTCAGTAGTCTTGCTTGCCCCGCAGATCCCCGATCCACGCATCGTAAAACTAGCCGAAACAGGCAAGCCCGTCCGCAGGGGCGAAGTGATCGTGGAATTCGATGCCGTGGCCCAGGAACAGTATTGGCTGGATCGTGCCACCAGCGTCCGCACTGTGGATAGCGAAATGGTTCAACTCAAAGCTTCGCAACGCATCACTGATGAAATGGACGGCATGAACAAGATGACTGCCACCTACAACGTGGATCGCGCAAAACTCGAGGCCAGCAAAGCAGAAATTCTTTCAGAGATTGATGGCAAGAAGAATCGGATTGACGTCACCACTGCTGAAGGCGATTTGAAGAAAATGAACGTTGCCATTGCTTCCCACAAAACCGCGCAGGAAGCCGACGTGGAACGTCTGATTCAGAAGAAAGAAAAGACTGTACGCGATGTGGATCGCGCTAAAAGCTACCTGGGAAAGATGAAGATCTATGCCCCTAATGATGGCATTGTAAATATCCTTCCCAACACACGCACCGCAGGCTCGTTTGGAAGTTCCTTGCCCCCATTCAAAGAAGGCGACCGCGCTTGGACCGGCGCCGCTATTGCGGAAATTCCCGACCTCACATCCATGCGCGTAGAACTCAAACTGGATGAGGTGGATCGTGGAAAACTTCAAGTTGGCCAGCACTTAACCGTCAAAGTAGACGCTATCCCTGAGGCGGAATTCGAAGCCGAACTGGATTGGATCAGCCCCATTGCCGCCATCAACTTCAAGGGTATGGGCCTTACCGAAAAGACATTTCCAGCCCGCGCAACGCTCAAGAAAGTGGACCCACGTTTGCGCCCCGGCATGAGCGCATCCGTAGACATCATTATTGAGAAAGACGAGAAACAGGTTCTAATCCCTATTCGAGCCAGCTTCGTTCAAAAAGGCAAGCCCTCGGTTTGGGTGCAAAAAGGCGAGGCCTTTGAAGTCCGGTCCATTGAAGTGGGCAAGCGTAACGACGGAGACCTTGTTGTGGTCAAAGGCTTAAAGGCCGGCGAAACTATTGCCATGGAAGATCCTGCTGAAGCAGCCAAACGCGCCCGAAAAATGTAGTGTGAATCGCCGATCATGAAAAAGTTTATCTACAAACTCATAGCTTTTGCCATCATCCTGGGCACTGCCTGGTGGGGGTACGGCTACTTCAGCCAAATGCCTCAACGGCAATCGACGGTAGCTACCGCCAAGGTACGCCAAGGCGATGTGGTTGTCCGCAGTTACGCCCGCGGTGAATTGCGGGCAGTGCGTTCCGCAACGCTAACCGCCCCCAATCTTTTCGGTACAGTGCAGGTTACAAAGCTGGCTGAAATGGGTGCTTTGGCACATGAAAAAGATCTCATCATGGAATTTGATGATGCCGAAGTGATCAGCCGGCTGGAAGAAAAGCAACTGGAGATTGATCAGATCGACGAACAGTTCAAGAAGGCGCAAGCAGACTTGGCTATTCGCAGCAATCAGGATCAGGTAGAACTGCTCAGCAGCCGCTATAGTGTGCGGCGTGCTGAACTGGAAGCCAAGCGCAACGAACTACTTTCGCCGATTGACGCCAAGCGCAACGACCTGAATTTGGAAGAATCAAAGCGACGTTTGCAGCAACTGGAAAGCGATGTGAAATCCAGAAGTGAACAGGCGCAAGCGGAACTGGCTGTGCTTCGCGAAAGACGGCAAAAGGCGCTGTTGGAACTAGCTCGCGAAAAGGCTCGCCTCAATCAGGTAAAAGTGCTGGCTCCGATGAGCGGCCTGGTGGCGATTAAGCAGAACAACAGCAGCCGAATGGGTTTTGGGTTCGACGTTCCCGACATTCGGGAAGGCGATCAGGTGCAGCCGGGCATGCCCATTGCCGATGTGCTGGACCTAAGCGAATTGGAAATAATGGCCCGTATTGGTGAATTGGATCGCGCCAACCTGAACGAAAATCAGGAAGTGAATATTGAACTGGACGCAATCGCCAACAAGCGGTTCAAGGGCAAGATCAAAACCATGAGTAACACGGCAAGTTCCAGCGTGTTCAGCAACGATCCAGCTAAGAAGTTCGACGTTACCTTCACAGTTGAAATGAAGGATTTGTTGGAAGCACTAGGCGCCAAGCCGCAAGTGATTGCCGCAGTTTTGGCGCAAGCCGAATCGAATCGCCGCAAAGCTCCACCAACCACCGTTTCCATGTTATCAAGTGCGATGACTGGCGGAATGCCTGGTGGTATGGGGATGCCCGGAGGTGGCGGAATGCAGGGAATGCCCGGCGGGATGATGATTCCTGGTGGACAGGATCCCGCTGCAATGTTTACGCCTCCTGGCGATACAGGCGATCGTAAAGGCGGCGGCCGCAAAGGTGGCGACCGCAAGGCTGGTCAAAAGAAAGGCGGGGAAACCGATGGGGCGAAGCCAACCGACGGCGCCAAACCTGCAATAGACGGTGCTAAACCGGTCGATGGAGCGAAGCTCGCAGAAGGCGGCGCAGCTGCGGGGGAACCTGGTGCTCGTCGTCGCGGAAATCGTGGTGGTGGTGGTGGCGAAGGTGGTCCTCCTGCTAACATTGGCCGTTTCTCGCAAAAAGACATTGAAAACGCCAAAATGCCCCCTGCCCCCGATCAGGATTCCAACCTCGACGTTCTGCTTCGCCCCGGCCTGCTTGCCGACGTGGAAATTATCATTGAAAAGATCTCCAACGCCATTCACATACCAGCCCAAGCGGTGTTTGAAAAAGATGGCAAGATGGTTGTTTATGTTCAGAATGCCAATGGAAAATTTGAGGTTAGGGAAATCAAGCTATCCAAACGAAGTGAATCAACCATGGTGATTGCCAGCGGCGTGAAAGCTGACGAAACTGTCGCCTTGGCAGATCCATTTGCCAAGCCTGGTTCAAAGAAAGACGGTGAGAAGAAAAGTGGAGCCATGAGCGCTCTTCCCGGCGGAGGGAGTAAATAGGCCATGTCAGGTTTTTCCAATATTCTCCCTGAACTGTGGATGGGGCTATCCAGCCTGCTGGTTCATAAACTGCGCAGTGGCCTCACTATGCTCGGTATGATCTTCGGCGTGGGCGCTGTGGTGGCCATGCTATCGATCACCGCCGGCGCACAAAAAGAGATGATGAGCTATATCGATCTTCTGGGCGTCAACAACATCATCATTGAAGCGAAAGAAGCGGTCGACCGCAATGAACTACAAGCGCGCCGTGTGATCTCCCCAGGCCTTACTTTTCGGGACTACCGGGCAGTCGCTGAAAACGTTCAGGGGCTGGAAGCAATGACTCCGCGCAAACGATTCAAGCCGCAGAAACTGCTTCCCAAGACTGTTTCCGAACCACCCATCCTCATTGGTGTTCAATCCAATTACCTAACTATCAACAGCCTGAAAATCGTCGAAGGACGCTGGTTCAACGACGATGATGACGAACGTTCCGCCCCCGTGTGCGTCCTTGGCGAAAGCGCAAAAGTTGGCTTGCTAGGGTATGAACCGGCTGTCGGCAAATCTGTAAAGGTGAATGAACAATGGCTGCAAGTGATCGGTGTGCTGGCCCAACAGGCCACCGCTGATAGTGACGTGGAAGGTTTGGAAGTGGCCAATCGAAACAACCTGATCATCGCTCCATTAAACACTGTCATGCGCCGTTTTGAAGATAACAACAGCTATCTCAAAGACGAGATTGACGGCATGTACATCAAGGTGAAACCGGAAACAGATTCCATTTCTACCGCCAGCATCGTCACTGCCATTCTTGGCGCGACACACAAAGATGCCGGCGATTTCACCGTGACTGTGCCTGCCGGATTGCTAGAACAGCGCCGCCGGACGGGGATGATCTTCAACGTGGTTATGATCTGCATCGCCGGCATTTCTCTGCTGGTCGGTGGCATTGGAATTATGAACATTATGTTGGCAACCGTGCTGGAACGGACCCGTGAAATTGGTATCCGCCGTGCGATTGGTGCCAAGCAAGCGGACATCGTCCGTCAATTCCTAACCGAAGCTGTACTGATTTCCACACTCGGCGGTTTGATCGGAATTTTGTTTGGTTTTACGCTATCTCAAATTATTGCCAAAGCGGCTGGCTGGTCCACCGTAGTAACCACATCATCCATTGTTGTGGCATTCGGAGTATCTTGTGGAATTGGCTTGGCTTTCGGAATTTATCCCGCAGTCCAGGCAGCTAAACTTGACCCGATTGAAGCAATCCGTTACGAATAATAAGCCCCAAGGAATTTTTCTAAGGACATGAAGCGAATTCTGTTTTGCCTGTTGAGCGTGACTTTTTTAGGCATCGCTCAAGAACCCGGTACTCCGCAAAAGGCTGTGGAAACCAAAAGCGGCGATCCCGTCAGCCCATTCAAATGGAATGAGGATCCTCTCGATACGCCCAGATTTCCCCATAAGGCGTATTTCCGCAAACGATTTGAGGTTCCGTCGAACCAAATAGAATTGCGCCCACCCGCCAAAATTGAAGACTATGTCCAAGGCGGCAAGCTGGAATTGTCGCTGAAGAATTATCTCGATCTTGTAGTGGGAAACAATACCGACATTGAAATTCAACGTGTCGTCGTAGAAACGCAGAAGAATGCCATCACCCGGGCCTTTGCTCCGTTCGATCCAGTATTTTTCGGCTCTTTCACAAACCAACGAACCAAGACGCCCACCACAAGTTCACTGGAAGGAGCCAGCACCCTTAACCAACTTTCGCAGCCTTCGTTATTTAATTTCACTCACACACTCGATTCGGGTTTTCAATACACCACTGGTATCACCAGCAACAAGCTTTCCACCAATAACAGTTTTCAGCTTTTCAATCCCTCCTATTCAACCCAGTTCACAACCAGCTTCATTCAGCCCCTAATGCGCAATCGCGGGCGCGATGTGAACCGGCTTCCAATCACGATCGCTCGCGGAAATCTGAGATCAGGCCAGTTGAACGCTGAAGCCGCCATACAAAGGCTTCTGGTCACTTCGGAAAATGCGTATTGGGACGTAATCGCGGCTCGCGAGACTTTGCTGGTTCAAGAAAAAGCCCTGGAACTTTCCTCTGAAGCGTTGAAGCGTTCACGCCGCGAATTGGAACTGGGGGCAATCAGTCCATTAGACATTTATCAGCCCGAGGCGCAATACGCTGCCGCAGAAATTCAGCTGGTGCAATCGCGCTTCCGCTTGCAACAGGCGGAAGATGCACTTCGCCGGCAAATCGCAGTCGACTTGAATCCCCAACTGCGCCTCCTGCCGATCGTGCTTACAGAAACTGTTCTGCCGCCTTCTGACGGTGCAGAATTGGACCGCGAAAAGCTTGTTGATATCGCACTTCGCACCAGGCCCGACCTGAAAAAAACGCAAAACGATTTGGCCGTTGACGATCTGGAAATCCGCCAAGTCACCAATCTTCTCCGGCCCGATTTCAGCTTACGTGGTGGCTACATTTCCACCGGTCGTGGCGGTCCTCAAAATTTGCGAGGTGGCGGTGTCATTCCAGGTGGATTCACAGATTCCCTCAGCCAATTGTTCGGTTTCGGATTCCCTATCTGGAACGTTGGCTTGCAGCTTCGCTTACCCTTGCGCGACCGCTCAGTTCAGGCTGCGGTTGCCGATAGCCTTGTGGGCAAAAAGATTGACGCTCTAAATGTTCGCGCACAATCGCAAACAATTCGTCAGGAAGTATTACAAGCCGCAAGCCAAGTGGAATCCTCCAAAGCCAGCGTGAAGTTGGCTATCGTCAACCGTGATCTTGCGCAAAAACAACTCGACGCGGAACAAAAGAAGTTTGACCTTGGTATTCAGCAGATCTTCTTCGTGTTAGATGCCCAAGGTAAGCTGGTCAGCGCTGAAGCACAACTGGTGAATCAGTCGGTGCAGTATCGCCGCAATCTTCTCAATCTGCTTCGCTCCACAGGCGAGCTACTAACTGAGCGTGGAATCCGGGTACAATAGCGGCTAATGGGCCGCATTCGCGTTCTTCCCGACGCTGTAGCCAACCAAATCGCGGCCGGCGAAGTGGTGGAACGACCAGCCTCGGTGGTCAAAGAACTTCTTGAAAACTCCCTCGACGCCGGGGCCACCCAGATTCGCGTGGAAGCGGAAACCGGCGGACGCCGTCTGATCCGAATTATTGACAATGGCCATGGAATGCTGCGGGACGACGCTCTGCTTGCCTTTGAACGCCATGCAACCAGCAAGCTGTCTCATGTAAAAGATCTCAACTCCATCGCCACCCTCGGCTTTCGCGGAGAAGCGTTGCCATCCATCGCCAGCGTTTCCCGCCTGACACTGGAAACCCGTTCGCTTGAAGAAACCACTGGAACGCACATCGAAATTGCCGGTGGAAAAATGATCGCCTGCGAGGAAGCAGCCCTGGCATCCGGCACTTCCATCACCGTGCGCGACTTGTTCTTCAATGTCCCAGCCCGCAAGAAATTTCTCCGCTCTGAGCAAACCGAAACCGCGCACATTGCCCAATTGATGGCTCACTATAGCCTTGCGCATCCAGATAAAACGTTTGAGCTTATCCACGATGGCCGCGATCTGTTAAACGTTACGCCAGTTTCAACCATGCGGGAACGCGTCTTTCAGGTGTTCGGCAGCCAGGTGCTGGAAGACTTAATGGACATTGGCATTCAGGAAAAAGAGTTGCGCATGCCCCCGCCCTACGTGCCGCCAGGCCAGGAACCGGAAGAGGAGCCCGATGAGGATTTGCGGGTCTTCATGCTGCGCGGTTTTGTTTCCAGGCCGCAAGTACAGAAGCTGAATCGCAATTCCATATTCCTGTTCGTCAATGGCCGCCTCATTCGCGACAAACTGATTTTGCATGCAATCTCCGCAGCCTATCACAACCTGATGCCGCCGGCCTCCTTTCCCTTTGCCTTGCTGTTTCTCGATTGCGATGCCCGCGAAGTGGACGTGAATGTTCACCCTTCAAAAACGGAAGTCCGCTTCCGCCACGGGACGCTGGTTCACGATTTTGTTCGCGATACTATTCGTGGTCTGTTGATGGAGACGCGTCCCGCCTCAACGCTGCCGCTTTCACAACACCCACAACCCGGTGCCGATCTGCCATTTTCAGAGTTCACGCAGAGCATCGAAAACCAAGCCTACCCCGTAATGGGTTCACCGCAGCCACCCCCTGTCCCTGATCACGAACTGCCCGAATATACGCTGCGAGCCCAACCGGGCCCCGCTCAGCGTTTCGATTTCACAGGCTCGCAAAAAGCCGGTAACGACACTCCCGCGCCGCAAGGAAAATTGAAGATCAACGATCCTCATAGCGGATTCCCTCAATGGTGGCTGGCCGATCCCGGCCTTGTAATGGATCTAGGCGACCTTCGCCCCATTGGTCAAATTCACGAAAGCTTCATCATCGCCGCTGGCCGCGATGGGTTGTGGATCATTGATCAGCATGTTGCACACGAGCGAATCCTATTTGAAAAAGTGCTAACTGAACAGGCCGCCGGTGGAGTACTTCGTCAACAATTGCTGATCCCGCTAATCCTTGAATTGAGCGCAGGACAGCAAATTGAGTACGCACGCATCGCCGCTGATCTGGATGCCAGCGGCTTTTCCATTGAGCCTTTTGGGCAACGAACGATAGCGGTGAAGGAAGCCCCCGCAGGCCTTGATCCAAATGGGATTGAACGCAGCCTGTTGGAAATTTTGGAAATCCCCGACGCTGAACTTCGCAAACTCTCCGTCGGTGATCTTCGCCGCAACATCGCAGCGTCAGTAGCTTGCCGCGCAGCCATCAAAATCAACATGCGGCTGGACCAGCGAAAAATGGAATGGCTGCTGAGTGAATTGAGCAAATGCGAGTATCCGATGGCCTGCCCCCATGGCCGCCCAATTGCGCTCCGCTACGCCACACGCGATATTCTGAAAGGCTTCCATCGAATCTAGGTGTGTCCAGGAAGGCACTTTGCGGAGTAGTTCATGGATATTAGAAAATCTGCACTGGCGGCGAGCACACTTCGCCCTTGCGGACTGGCAAACATTTTCGCGAAAAACCAGTAGAGCCGCGGCCACTTCCCCCTGTGGAGCTGCCGCCCAGCAGCCTAGCCTGACTTACAGACTTACTTACTTGGCTCTCCAGCCAAGTAAGTAGCACAGGTTTTCCATGTTAGCGGCCCTACTGATTTTGTTGAGTGATACTCGAATCGACCCGAGGCCTCCACCGTATGGGGAGGCTTTGTTTATGAAGAGCATTCCGGCCGGAACTTATCTCTTTGAAACTCACTAATTCAGCTTATCAGGGAGGTGGTAGCTTTTTGCAGGCAGGGAGAAGGTAAGAGGTTGAAAGGGTTGAGATTTTGGGGTTTCTAATTGGGTGTGATCGGGTTGGGGGCGAGTGTCAAAAGTGGAGGATTTGAGCTGGATGAACCTCAACTTCAACTATTTGGACTTGTCGGGGGCGTGTGGATGTTGGAGGTTCAAAGTGGAGCTCTATTGCTTCTTTCAAGTTTGTGAGGGCTTCTTCTTTGCTTGAGCCTTGGCTGGCGATGTCGAGCCCCAGGCATTGTGCTACGAATCAATCGCCTTCCCGCCATGTTGTTGCTGCAAAGGGATGTCGCATTTTTCTATTTTGCCATGGAAGTGCGTGGGATGCGTGGTGGGAACTTGTGGGTGCTAGCCGACAGGCCAGCGGCCTACCCCACATGATCACTGTCCCTCTACGATTTTCAAGGATTCAGCAGTGGTAACCGTGTCCGGGTGGTTGTCACCCAGCACTCTACGTCGTCCTAGCAGACACTTGTGGAGCAGTCGAACGGCCCCATCGAGGTCCTTCATTTGGAACAACGTGATTGCCAGATTTCCCATCGACGTCAGCGTGGCCGGGTGCTCCTCGCCCAGCACGCGCGTCCTCACCGCCAGCACTCGCTCCTCAAGCTGCCGCGCTGCTGGCAGATCGCCTTGCGCCCTGAGGGTTTCCGCCAGATTTCCCATCGACGTCAGCGTGTCCGGGTGCTCCTCGCCCAGCACGCGCGTCCTCACCGCAAGCACTCGCTCCTGAAGCTGCCGCGCTGCTGGCAGATCGCCCTGCACGTAGGCTAAGATGCCTACTCTTTGGCCCAGCTCGACCGATGGAAGCGCTCCTTTCGAACGAGTGAACAATGCCGCACCGTGCTTGCTGCAGAGATCCATGGTTGGCCAATACTTTGGATTTCGACAAAGGTCCGGGTCCATTACCAGGGAAAGCAGACCACATGCTTCATCCAGCAATTTCGTGTTGTTCGATGGCGTCAGGTTGCGCAGGAAATCGGCCATTAGCCGATGCATGACTCCAAATGCCAAAGCGTTAGGCGGGTCACTTGCCGAGACGAAATGGCGACTCCTCATTGCCGCTCGGACGCTCTTCAATTCATCGGGAAGCGTATCCATAAACGCTTCCGGAATTGGTGCAGGTTCAAGTTGGGCCAGAAGCTGCGCGAGCCGCTGCGAGGTGGGGTCCAGCAACTGGTAGGAGATGAGGA
>JAYUSZ010000142.1:0-12621 GCA_043755435.1 Bryobacterales bacterium
ACAGGTCTCAGCGGAGCACCCTTCCGCTTCTCCAGCCCACTGCTTGATTACCAGATTCAAGACGCCGTTTCCTGGTTCCGAGGCAAGCACGCATTCAAAGCCGGGGTAGAAGTGAGGATAGGGATTTTCAATGACGATACCGATACATCATCCAGCGGAAATTTCTCGTTCACTCCCCTGCTCACTGCGCTGCCTAACGTGGCCAACACAGGCAATGCGTTTGCAACCTTCTTGCTTGGCGAAGCGAACGCAGCTTCCATTTTGCGTCCAGATCCAGTTCGCTCTCGCTCGGAATATTGGGGTGCCTATGTTCAGGATGATTGGCGAGTCACTAGTACTTTGACAATCAACCTTGGCCTGCGATGGGAGGGCACAACTCCGCGCCGCGAAGATCAGAATCGCTTCAATGCTTTTGATACCAAGGCAATCAATCCTGTTTCGAATACTCCTGGAATTGTTACTTTTGCAGGTCAAGGGAATGTCCCTCGAACAGCCTGGGACTTTGATGCGAATAATTTTGGCCCTCGTGCTGGCCTTGCTTGGCGCTTGCGGGAAAAAACCGTGATCCGCGCCGGTGGGGGCATAATCTATGGGGCAGCTGTGAATTCCATTGTCGGCACCGCCGCCTCCCTCGGTTTTTCCACTAACTTCGCGCTGAACTCTACGCAACCCGGCTTCACCTCAGCCCTGCGCTTGCGTGACGGATTCCCAACACTCGCTCGCCCAACGGTGGATCAGTTAGGTGCGGGATTTGGTGCGGTTGCAGCCGGCCGCGCCCCCAACACTGCTGTCACCTTTTTTGAACGAAGCCGGCCAACCCCTGTTTCCTACCAGTACAACCTCAGCTTGCAGCAAGAATTAGTCAAGTCATTTCTGCTTGAACTCGGGTACATCGGCAACCTCAGTCATCACCTTACGGCTCCGGATTTGTCCATCAATCAAGTACCTTTTGAAAAACTCGGTCCTGGGGACGCACAGTCCAAACGACCGTTCCCACAATTCAGCAACGTGTCTGTAATCAATCCAGCAATTGGAAATTCAGCCTATCATGCCGGATTTCTCAAGGTGGAGCGACGGTTCAATTCTGGACTCACTCTTTTGTCTCACTACACCTATTCGAAGTTCTTGGATGACGTAGAATCATTCTCTGAGATCGGAGACGCTGGCAGCTACATGGACTTATACAACCGTCGATTGGATCGCGGGTTGTCCGGCAGCGATGTTCGTCACCGTGCTGTTGGAAGCTTGGTTTATGCTCTCCCTACATGGAAAGATCACCGTTACCTTAGCCGGATTATCGGCGGATGGAAGACTGGGATTATTGCTACCTATCAGGCCGGTTCACCGTTCAGTGTTTTTAACTCCGTCAATCTAACCAACGCTTTTCCATCGGGTGCTGTGCGGCCTGACCTTGTCGGAGACCCAAATCTTTCCAGCTCAAACCGAAGCATCTCACGATGGTTCAATACAGATGCCTTCCGGGCGCAGGCTCCATTCCGATTCGGTACTGCTGGAAGATCCATCCTCACCGGCCCGGCGATCACAAACCTTGATACGTCGCTGATCAAGATGTTCCCCATCCGTGAATCTTTACGAGTTGAAGTGCGTGCGGAATTCTTCAACCTCTTGAACCATGCCAACTTTAACCTGCCTGGACATTCCCTTGGCGCTCCTGGTTTTGGCGTAATCAATAGCGCCAGGGCAGGTCGTGCTGGTCAATTTGCATTGCGATTTGAATTCTAGTTTCGCTTGGTGCAACCGCCTATACTAAAATGCAGTGCGTGACGTTGCGATTATCCATTTAGAAGGCATCCGAGCGATTGCCCGCCACCTATTTGAAGGTGCATTTTTTGAGGGTCTTCGAGGTGAGCAAATTGTCGAAGCGCTGAGCAGTAGCGCGAACGAAATTGCCATAGGCGGCGTAACTTTCAAGGAATTGGAAGCAGCGCGGATGGACCTGGATCCTATCTACGCCGTTCTCACGCAGGTTCCGGGAGATGGGCACAATACAGAACCGTTTCAAAGTTTGGAAGCTGCGGCTCTGGCCATCTACTTGCGATTCCTCCCAGCTTCAGCAAATCGGGCAAGCCGAAGGCCATGGATTGGTTCTCCATTGCCTCGGCAAGCTCTTGTGACTCTTTCTGATGGCTCAAAGTTTCTCCTAAAGGAACAAGCAGGGCCTCGGCCCGCGGCAACCTTCGCCTGGCGTTCCACCAAATTATTCCCCATATCAGGAACCGATCAAGAGAACTTATTTTCCTCACTCAACCTTCTTGAACAGCATCTTTCCACGGCTACTGATTTTGACCTTCTCGCCGAGCAATGGCATGGAATTTATCTGCCCGATGCTCCCTTTGGGTTAGCCATGATTGCTCGAGACGCCGAAGGGCTGCGAAAAGAAATTGAGAGCATGCGGCGCGGGATTCCAAAGGCGCTAACTACTGGGGGCGAAGCCAAAACGCCCGCTGGCAGTTACTTCACGGCAAGTCCGCTGGGCAAAGAAGGCGTCGCATTCGTTTATCCCGGCGTGGGCAGTCCATACATGGGCGTCGGTGCTGATCTGTTTGCCCTTGCACCGCAATTGTTGGATCGATTCGAGGAGGTCTCGCTGGGTCAAACAGCACGCTATCTGCACGTGGATCAAATTTACCCGAAACAAGCCGCCGATGAAAGCAGCTTCTATCGCGACATTGTAGGTGTAGGCGAAGTAGCCATCAGCACTGCGCTGCTGTTCACCATGATGCTGCGCGATGTCTTCAAAATTCTTCCCAACAACGCAATGGGATATAGCTTTGGCGAGCCGATGATGTTAGCCGCCCTAGGCGTTTGGCCGGAGCCAACCAGTTTGACGGGGCACCTTGATAGCTCACCCACATTCCGCACACGGCTCCATGGACCGATGGATGCCATTCGCGCTCATTGGGGTTTGCCTGACGACGTTCCGGTGCAATGGAAATCCTACACCGTGCGGGCCACAATGATGCAGGCTTTTGAAGCCATTAAAACGGAAACGCGAGCTTATGTTTCAGTGATCAACACGCCTGAAGAAGTGGTCCTGGGTGGGGAACCGGAAGCTTGCCAACGCGTCCTAGCCAAGTTGGGGCCAGCTATTGAAATTCCTGTTAACCTCACCATCCATTGCGAGGCAGTGCGAAGTGAGCATGCCGAGTTCGCCAATATTCATAACCTTCGGACGGCGGTTGTGCCCGGTATCGACTTCTTTTCCTCATCCAGCTATGCACCGCTTGAATTGCGGCAACAGACATTGAGCCAGGCCATTGCCGACGCATATTGCAAAGTTGTCGATTTCCCGCGGCTAGTGAGGCGTGTGCATTCTAATGGTGCGCGTGTTTTTCTTGAAATGGGCGGCAGACGCAATTGCTGCACCTGGATCGAAAAAATTCTGAAGGGCAAGTCCCATGTGGCAATACCTTGCGATTCCAAAGGAATGGGCGACGAAGTGGGCTTGCTGCGTGCCGTGGCACGTCTGGTCTCACATCGGGTCCCCATGTCACTCGCGGCGCTTTATGACGTAGATTGAAGTATGCGCATCTTTACCCTGCTTTCCTTCGTCCTCGTACCAACGCTCTTTGCACAATCGCTCACCAGTGTGGAGCAGGTCATGGTGAAAGCCATCGACCAGGAAGCTGATGCCGCTGTTGCATTGCTGGAACGCGTAGTAAACATCAACTCCGGCACATTCAATCCCAAAGGTGTGAAAGCTGTAGGGAGCGTTTTTGAGGCCGAATTCAAATCCCTAGGATTTTCCACGCGCTGGGTGAATCAGGATGCCATTCAACGCGGACCCCATCTGGTAGCAGAGCGCAAAGGCAGTCGCGGAAAGCGGCTACTTTTGATCGGCCACTTCGACACGGTATTTGAGCCTTCTAGCCCATTTCAGAAGTTTGAAAAAAAAGGTGGTACTGCAATTGGCCCGGGGGCTCTCGATATGAAAGGCGGTGTGGTCGTCATGCTATCGGCGTTGAAGGCTTTGCATAAGGCTGGTGCCTTGGAAGGATCCAGGATAACGGTGTTCCTTACTGGCGACGAAGAAGCACCCGGAAAGCCCATTGAAGTATCTCGTAAGGAATTCGTCGAGGCTGGTAAGAACAGCCAGGCTGCACTTTGTTTTGAAGGGGGCGCTCGGAGCGATGGCAAGGATTATATATCAACCTCACGCCGAGGGTCCACCAGTTGGACACTTACAGTAAGTGGAAAAACCGGCCATTCCAGCCAGGTATTTTCGGACACCATGGGAGATGGCGCTATCTATGAACTTACTCGAATTCTGAACGCCTTCCATGAACAACTGCGCGAACCGAACCTCACTTACAACGTCGGAATGATTCTGGGTGGGTCCAACATCAAAGTGGATTCCGAGGGCCAAGGCGCAGTTACAGGAAAGCCAAACATCATCCCAGCCGAAGCTCAGGCCGTCGGCGATATTCGAGCCCTGACGCCGGAACAGCTTGCGGGAGTGAAGGACAAAATGCATTCCATTTTGCAAAAGAATCTGCCGAAAACAGAGGCAAAGTTAAGTTTCAGCGATTCCTATCCACCAATGGCCTCAACACCTGGAAACATTGCTCTTCTGGATGTTTTGAACCAGACTAACCTCGCACTAGGCGTTGCGAAAATAGAAGTACTCGATCCAATGCTACGCGGTGCAGGAGACATTTCCTTCATCGCCCCGTTCGTTGATTCCATATCTGGCCTCGGAGCTAACCGCGCTGAAGGTCAGGGCGGCTCCCATGCTCCTGGTGAATCCATTGATTTAGCCCGCTTGCCTCTGCAAAGCAAACGAGCCGCGTTGCTAATTCACCGGCTAATCCAGTAACAAGTCAACTACTCACCAGGATGATACTCCCGTTCCGTATGTCCTGCAAGCTGCGTGCGGTAAAAGTAGACTTCGCGTAAATCACCATTTGCATACCTTTGTGCCTGGTCATTGAAGTGCTTCGATGCTGGCGAACCACTCTCGCCCCCAGCCGTCACCGCCAGTGCGCGGACGCGCTCTCCGAACTCCACAACTGCCACAAAACTGTTTCCGCTGGTCCCGTACCATTTCTTGGTTCCTGCATAAGGCTTCGCGCCGAACGATGCCAACGACCCCCAATTCGCCGAAGTAAATCCCACAGGAATACTCGGCCCAGCATCCTCAAAAGGTTGAACAATATCGCCTGTCAATCTTTGGAATCGATTGATCTCACCCCAAGCCGTCTTCCAAGTTCCAAAGTCTTTCGCGAGACGATCCGAAGCGGATGCTAACGCCTGAAGTTTGGCTTGTCCCCCAGCAGCTTTCCAAGCATACTCCTCCGCAGGAAGGCCAGATTTCCGGATTTCATCTCGAAACTTTCGCTGCATCTCATCTCCCCAGAACACTGCAAGAGATGTGGCCACAGAATTCACGGACCATCGCAAGTCCCAAGTGCGCAAGATCCCAATTTGTCCGGCCAGCTTCGCCTTGTTCGCATCATCGGGTGGCGCCTGTTCCCAAGCCTGAATCAACGCCGGAATCGTTTTTTCAAACCATGGCAGATAGCTATCGTAAGCAGCTTTCAGCAGAGACTCAAGCGTGAAGTCCTTACGATTTTCCAACACTCTGATGGCATGCACGCCACGTGCCGATTCGCGCCCACTCTCCACGTATCGCGGAAACCTCTCCTGCTTCGGACTGCTCTTTCCAGCGGCTGACCACGGCCAATTGTTGGTGTTGTAAAGCCAGCCACTTGCAGGGTTGAATAATGTGGGCGTCTCGTTGATGGGATGCAATCCCTTCCAATCTGTAGCCGGATCACTCCCATCCACAGGCTTGGTCCAATCAAACTTTGTTTCCCGCTTAGGAATGTAGTTGCCATGGAAATAAGCAATGGACCCATCAGCATCCGCATAGATTGTATTGTTCGATGAGTTGGCCTTCAGCTCCATTGTTTTCCGGTAATCCTTATAGTTCGTCGCCTTGGTGCGCGAGTACGATTGCATTAACGCCCGCACTGGCTCATGCATCAATTGAATACTTACCCACTTGCCGTTCTGCTGGCGAATGACAGGTCCATGGTGCGTGCGGTAAATCGTAAACTTCTTCTCCGCAAGCTTTTGCCCGCTCTTGAAAGGCACAGTAATTTCAGTGGCTATCACCGCACGTTCTTTCTTGCCGTGAAGGTAAACAAAGCCCTCCCCACGCTTTTTGATGGTCTCCAAATATTCGTCAACCACATCAACACCACTCGATGTATGCATCCATCCGGCTCGCTGGTTAAAGCCTTGATAAATGAAAAACTGTCCCCAAGTCACCGCGCCATATGCGTTCAATCCTTCTTCGCTAACCATCTGAAGTTCCGATCGGAAAAAGAAGGAAGTATGGGGATTGATCAACAAAAGAGCATGCCGCCCTATCGTGTTTCCCGGTGCAATGGCGATCCCGTTGGAACCAGAAGGCTCCTTCAGAAGTTCATCATCAATAACCCTGGCTCGCATCACTGGATGCTTTCCATAAAACTCTTCCAACTGCGCAAGATTGATGCGCTCAATGTCCCCGCCAATGCTGCCTTCCGTAAAACTGAGTGCCATCCAAGGCTCGAACCGTTGGATCACTCGCGGCTTTGTTCCGGCAGGTTTGGACAAATAGTAATTCAACCCGTCTGCCCAGGATTCCATCAAATCGCGAAGCCACGCGGGACTCGATGCATACAATGTCTTCAATTGTTCCGGTTGAATGAACATCTTCATTCTCAAATCCTGATAGATTTTTGACTCACCCTCCGCTTCCGCCACTCGGCCCATGGATGTGAGGTAGTTCATCTCAATGCGGTTGAAATCATCTTCTGCCTGCGCGTAGATCATTCCGAAGACCACATCGGCATCTGTCTTGGCATAGATATGTGCAATGCCCCAATCGTCCCGGACGATGGTTACATTTTGGGCACGCTTGGTCCAACGTGCCATCTCATCGCTGGAGGAAGATTGCGCACCAATGCACAACGCACTGGCAGCGGCAATTAATGAAAGACGGATAGAAAAGTTCAAGTCAGGGACCCTCGATACTTTATGTTACTGCCTTTCAATCAATCTGCTTGCAGCGAACTCATCGGATCTTTTCCCGTTGCCAACCATGCAGGAATAATGGAGGCTATTCCCGATGTTACAAGCACAAACGCGAAAATAGAAGCCAGCAAAATCGGATCACCAGGAGAAACCAAATACAGTAGATCCGCAGCAGCTCGCCCCATCAGCAAAGCAATCGCTACTCCGGCCAGTTCCCCGAGGGCCACAAACAACAGCACGTTCCAAATCGCCTCTCGAACAAGCAGACCTCTTCCTGCTCCTAGTGCTGTTTTCACGGCAATTTCCTTGGTCCGAACTGCAACCGATTCTCCCACCACGCTATGGATGCCCGCCGCCGCAAGCAGCAACCCGCCTGCGGCGAATATTATCATCACAATCAGATTGAATCGATTGCGAGCCGTATCGCGGGAGATTAGTTCCCCCAACGTAGCTGCACTCGCCATCGCCTGGCCCGGATCAATTTCACGCAGTGTTTTCCGCACCAACAATAACAACTCAGCCGATGCCACACGCCCACGGATCACCAGGTAATTCGTAGGTGGGTTCGCCTGCAAGTAGGGAACATAAATGTCATCCCCAGTTTGAACCACGCGGCGGTAACGGGCATTCGCAGCAACTCCAACCACTTTCCGCATTACGCCAAAGACACCTACTCTATGTCCCAACGCTTGGTGGCCGGCGGCGCGAATCCGCTTTGCCAAGGATTGGCTGATAATCACAACTCTCGGCTCTTCCTCGGCATCGTGCTCATCAAAGTCGCGGCCCTCGACAAGTGCCGTTCCGACCGTCGCAAAGTAATCCGGAGTGACCACCTCGAAATTTGCTTTTGGTAATTGTTTCGGGTCACGCTGGCCAGCTTCAAATTCAAAGGAGTAACTTGTATCCCAACCAATGGACCCTTCCAGCGGACGCAGCAGCACTGCGGCAGCGCTGATCACTTCCGGTGAAGCACGCAGCCGATCCAGAATCTCAGCGTAGAATCGCCGGCGCATTGCAGGATCCACCTTCGGACCCCTCAATGCCAAATTAATGGTGAGAGTCTCCCGGTTTCCGAAGCCCGTGTCCGTTTGCAGCATTGCTTTATAGCTGATGAACAACAGTAAGCCCACGGCAAGTATCGCCACTGTCAGCGCGGCTTGCGAGAAAACAAAGATCCTCTGCAAACGGTTACCCGATCTTGAACCAGAAGTTCGAGTTCCCGCCTCACGCATCATTCCCTCTAAGTTGGAATTCCGCAGCAGCAATGCTGGTCCAACTGCGCAAGCAACCGCCGCAAGAAGTGCAACAGCAGCGGCAAAGGCTAGTGCACTCAAATTCAACCCAGCGGTTTCAATTCGGGGAATGTCCGCTGGTGCCATCCGGATCAGCAAGCGCAGGATTCCCATGGCCAAAACACTTCCAACAATGGTAGAGAAAGCTGCAGCCATCAATCCTTCCACTATGAATTGAGTCAGCAGTTGAAAGGTTGAAGCACCAAGCGACGTTCTTGTTGCAACTTCGCGCCGCCGCACCATGGCGCGGGATAAGAACAAGTTTCCAGCACTAACGCATGCGGAAAAAAGCAGTAACAATGACGCTGCCAAGGAAAGGAGTAGTTGCTGTTTCGACGACCCGGTTAGATACTCAGCAATGTTAGTAACCACCGCCCTTTGCGATTTCGGGTACTCCTCCGGAAAATCAGCCGCCTGCAACTGGAAGGTGCGGTCCACTGCTGCTTGCAGGTTTTCTACGGACGCTCCCGGGCGCATGCGAACAATCGCCTGCATGTAAGTCATCCCCCGGCGTGCGTCCTTGCGGATGGGCACAAAGAGCCTCGCCCCTTGTGGAAAGTCCACTTCCGCAGCTATCACACCCTTAACGGTGTGGCCAACTCCATTCAGGCGGATCTGACGTCCAACCACTCCAGGGTCTGACCCGAAGTGATCTCGCCACACGCTTTTGGAAAGCATCACAACCGGAGCGCTGCCAGGTTCTTCATCCGCCGCATCGAAGTCGCGCCCTAACATCGGAGTTACTCCCAGTACTTTGAAAAACTCAGAAGTTACAGGGCAGCTTTCAATTTGCACGGGCTCTGCTTCTCCCGTTTGCAACACACGACCGTTGCCATACAGCGCTGCAGGAATTAACGCAATGAATGCTGCATCCTTAATTCCTGCTTGTAAGTCACGCAATTCGGGGTAAGCCAACTCACCAATAAGATTTGCATTGTTAAGCCCATCAGTCTTCCAAATAATATGGACATTTTTCTGATCCGGAAACGGCAACGGGCTTAACACTACCGCCTGTACCAATGAGAAAGTTGCCACGCTGAGGCTGATTCCCAAAGCCAGTATCGCCGTCGCCAAGATGTAAGCCCCACTATGTTGCCGGTATGAACGAAGTGCGAATTGCAGATGACGGCCTATTGTTTCCAGGCTTCCCGCCAAAGTCATCTCGCGAACTGTTTCTTCAATGCGAAGGGTACTCCCTAACTTGAGCCGAACATATTGGGTGGCCTGCTCAGCAGTATCTCCCGCTTCCATCCTTTCCTGCTTCAACTGTTCAGCATGGAACCGCAACTCCTCGTCAATCGGGTCTTTCCAGAATGGACTCTGCATGATTTATGCGGGCCCCATAATGCGAGTAACTGCCAGCACAGAAGCTTGCCAGCGTGAACGCTCCACCCCGATCTGCTTGCGTCCCGCCGCTGTGAGTGCATAATAGCGAGCCTTACGATTGCTTGGAGAAATCTCCCATGCCGCCTTGATCCAGCCATTGGTCTCCAGCCTGCGAAGTGCGGGATACAGCGAGCCGTGGTCCACCTGCAACGCTTCATCGGAGCGCTGCTCAATCGCCTTGGCGATTTCGTAACCGTTAGCCTTCGCACGGGAAAGCACATGAAGGATAAGCATGTTCAGGGTCCCCTGTAGTAGGTCGGCTTGTTTGGATGGGCTGGTCATTCTGGTAGTGTATCACTCTACCTGTAGAAGATCTACTATGCTCTGAATCAGGTAAGTTTCCTAACCTTCAGAATCGCCCATCGCAAGAAATGCCTTCTAGCGGCAAGCGTTCAAACCTCACCCTCCTTTCACGATCAACCGTATTGCCTTGATGCGGACTAAAACACAGTGTCACTTTTAGGCCTGCTTGGCAAAAGCTTCGCGACCGTTCGCAGTTGGAGCAATACAAGCTGCGCAAAGTTCCTTGGCCATCGCTCCAAAGGCAGTCCGAGGAGTCGGCAATGGAATTGGGCCAGTAGGATATTCCCAAGCTTATTCCACCGCCGAAGCGACGCTCAAAGTGCGTCTGCATGGCGTGGGGTACATGAGTCGGCCCGTTCAATCTAATGCGATATAATCAAGTTGCTTTGAGCCACCTCCGCATGTTCCTACTGGTGTTGGTCACTTCTAACGCACTGGCGTTACGAGGGGAAGTCCCGCCCAAACTCAAGGCACTCATTGATCAATCTTGCATTGGTTGCCATTCAAAGACGTTGGCCAAAGGCGGACTCGATCTAACCGCTCTTCCGTTTGATCTTAATGACAGCACCATTCGTAATCGTTGGATTCGCATTTATGATCGCGTGGAAAAAGGCGAGATGCCACCCAGACCCGCCGACCTTCCGCAGGTGCGTCGCGTCGAGCCACTGAAACAACTTGCGCTGGCGATTCAGACAGCTGAGCAATCCGACATTGCCGTGCACGGTCGTGGGCCAATGCGTCGGCTGAACCGCGATGAGTTTGAACAAAACCTTCGTGACGTGCTGCATCTTCCGCATCTCGATATCCGCGACATGCTGCCCGAGGATCGCGAAGAGCATCATTTCAATAAGACCTCCGAACGGCTCGACATGTCCCGTGTGCAGCTTACTGCCTATCTGGATGCGGTTGAATCCGCACTTCGTCTGGCGATGGCAACCAGTTCCCAACCTCCACCAGTCACCCGTTACCGCGCAGTTGGTACAAAGCTTTTTTCCTCGCCCGCAATGACTGGCGGTCGAGAGGCGATGTTCTTTGCCAAGGAATCTAAATTCCTCAACATCAACAACGAGATGTTCAATGCCCTTCGCAAAAGCGGGGAGCACGATCCCACTGTGGAATTGGTACTTTCGCGCTCTGCCGGATGGCCTTACAGCGCGTATCCACAGGCCTTTGCTGCAAAATTTCCAGGTGAATACCGTGTGCGTTTTTCGGCTCAGGCGGTGTTGCAGCAGTCTGGCATGTCACTCAAGCCTGCCGTTCGTCCGCAGCCGATGACGTTCCGTACCCGCAAGCCTTCCAATCAAGACACCGCTGAGGACGTCCGTACAGGCGCAATCATCGACATCCAGCCGGGAATCAAAACCTACGAAACTACCGTTGTTTTAAGAGAAGGGCAAACCATTGAATACGGTTTGCTTGGATTACCTACTCCTCAACCGGACGTTAACAACGTAACAGGTAGTTACCGATTCCCACCGCTTCCTGAAGGAGGCGCACCGGGGGTTGCGTTCCAGTGGCTTGAGATTGAAGGCCCCATCACTCCCGCAATGTGGCCGCCGCCTTCTCATCGCGTCCTTTTTGATGATCTGGGAGTGAATACCGGAACGGATCATCCGCGCGAACAGGCCAGCCGGCTGCTGCGGCGCTTCGTGAAGCTTGCTTCGCGGAACCCAGTGCCACAGGAAGCTACGGCCAAGTTTGAGCAGCTCATTTTCGCAAGGCTCGACAAAAAGGAAACTTTCACCGACGCAATGCTTGCAGGTTACAAGGCCTTCCTTTGCTCTGGGAATTTCTTATACATGCAGGAGCCGCTGCAGGCAGCCGATCACTTTCCCATCGCCTCCAGGCTTTCGCATTTCCTTGCCAATAGCCGCCCCGATGCTGGTCTTCTGGAACTCGCACGGACCAAGCGGCTGCACGATTCTAAGGTGTTGCGCAGTGAAACGGATCGACTCATTGCCAGTGTGGGGTTCGACCGCTTCGTCACCACATTCACCGACTACTGGTTGAGCCTACGCCATATCCGGCGCGATGATCCGGATATCCGTCTGTACCCTGAATATCGCTTGGATGAGTATCTTATCGAATCAATGGCTACGGAAACTCGCGCATTCTTTGCCGCAATGATCCGTGAAAACTTGCCAGCTTCCTCCATCATCTCAGCCGATTTCGTATTCGCTAATGATCGCTTGGCCAAACACTATGGGCTTGAACCCATCACCGGGTCCGCAGTGCGTAAAGTTGCACTATCGAAGGATAGTCCTTACGGAGGATTGCTCACTCAGGGAGCCATTTTGAAGGTCACCGCGAACGGCACAAACACTTCACCAGTGCTGCGCGGAGCTTGGATCACGGATCGGCTGCTGGGTCAACCACCTGCTCCACCGCCGCCAGGGGTGCCCGCTGTTGAGCCCGATATTCGTGGCGCAAGGAACATCCGTGATCTGCTTGCCTTGCATACAAAATCGCAATCCTGCTCTGGCTGCCACGCGAAGTTTGATCCTGTAGGCCTGGCGCTGGAAGATTTCGATGTCCTGGGCGCATCACGCACACGGTATCGCGGCACCGCCGAGGGTGAACACATTACTGGCATCGA
>JAYUSZ010000143.1:0-12556 GCA_043755435.1 Bryobacterales bacterium
GGTCAGAATATAAACGCTGATGGCCGCCATGATGGCAACCGATGCTCGCGCAGTTAGTTCTGACAGGGACCAAACACTGGCCAAGACCCCACCGGCGACGTAGTAAGGAACGGACCAAGTCTGAACAGATTGCCAGACTTTCTGTAAGGACGATGACTTGATCAAGCAAAGAACTGTGGAAACAAGCAATGTATTGATGATAAACAGCACTATGCCGGCAACCGCCAGAAACACGACGTGATTCATTCCCTCGCCGGGCAATACCAAGCCATGAGCGACACTATGGGACAGCCCACCAGCGATTGCTAATGTGGCAGCGTTGAACCAGAGCTGCAGTGCGCTTGGCCGTTTCTTCGCATTCCACATGGATTGAACCAGTGCTGAAATTGCGCTGATGACAATGGTTTCAGACCAGCTGAGTTGACCTACTGCTACCAGCACAAACACAAACGATGGCGACATAGTACCGGTCAGGCCGGGCAGTTTCAGTTTAAATGTTGAAGCCAGCACTGCAAGTGCAAGGCATAATACGAAGGCTAAGTTGTTGGTTGTTCGCCACGATAATACTGCCCCTAATGCCGTGCCGATTCCCATGGCAACAACGATCCAACCGTAAATAATTGCTTTCTTAGGCAAAGGAAATCTTCTCCGTTTCTTATTCTTCGCTAACTTCAGTTTTTGTTAATTGTCACCGGAACTAATGGTAACCAATGGGAAAGAGACGGACTCTCCCCAAACTACGCTTTCACCCCAAACCACGCTAAAGCCAGCGGACACATTCGCCCCCCACACTACGCTGTCACCCCACACAACATTATTGGTCAGAAGAATGTTTTCACCCCACACCACATTCGTTGCCCATGTTGTGCTTTCACCCCACACTACGCTAAGCCCGCCTAAATTATTGGTGTAGGCGGTTATCAGATATACTTTGTTATTCGCTCCCATGACAGCACGAGGGGATATGGCGGACTTAGTTGATCCAATCTTGTCTGTGCTGGCCAGCGCCGCCGATATATCCAGATAGCCGGCTCCCACAGTGAATAGATCCTGCTGAACGTTGTGAGTTGTGTTAGTAAGTGAATCATAAATTGCCGCTGTGGCTGCCATGCCTTTCCATGCCGTTTTCATCAGCCGAGCCTTTACTTGATCCGGAGTTAGTTTGGAATCTTTTTGGATTAACAGTGCCGCCGCCCCAGCCACCAAAGGCGCAGCCAACGATGTACCGCTCAGCTTGAAGAAGCTACCGGAATTGCCAGTAAAGGTAGTGATGTTTCCAGGTAGCAGAGTTGTCAGTGTGCTTGGGAAAATGGTCCGTGCAACCATCAGATTACCTGGGGCAACCAGATCCGGCTTCACGACGTGGTCAATCAATGATGGACCTTTGGAACTGTAGCTGGCGATTGTATCGTCGGAACGCGAAGTGGCTAGCCCATTGGCCGGATCGCGAACGGCACCAACCGTGATCACGAAAGGATCATTGGCCGGCGAAGCGATTGTTGCGTATCCCTTGGTTGTTGGGTAGCGGCCCATGTTTCCGGCTGCTGCAACAACCACAATGCCCGCCTTCCAAGCACGCTCAACGGCCTGGCAAAGTGGGTCGTTGACAAAGCTGTCAAACACAGGTCTGCCAAGCGAGAGATTGATTACGCGAATATTGTACGTACTCTTCAAGGCAACTGCACGGTCTATCGCGGCGATCACACTGCTATCCGTTCCAAAGCCAAAGGCATTGAGCACACGCAAGTTAATAATCTTCACGCCAGGGGCAACACTGGTGCTGTAGCTTGCATCGCAACTTGCGTTGGAACCAAGAATAGACGCCACGTGGGTACCATGCCCATAAAGATCATTCGTGCCGCTGTCCGAAGCAAAATTTTGACTGTAAACGATTCGTGATGTGGAACAAGCGCCGGTGGTTCCGAAGCCAACCAGAGCATTCACACCACTGTCAATTACGGCTACACCAACTGCAGTGCCAGTTTGCGCAGTGGAGGAAGACACACCCTGCACAGTCCGGACTTCGATTTGGTCATAGGTCGCACTGCCCGTTGCAGTTGAACCGATTTTCCGGTCAGGTGCTATGAACCGAATCTTGGGATCCTTCTTCAATTCGTTCAGTAGGGGACGATTGGCCGTCAACGCGCCGATCCCTGCATTTTGAAAGTGACGCAAGTTACCTCCACCAAAGGCCTTAACTTTTTCCTCTCTCTGAAGTTTTGAAGAGGCATCATCATTACTGTTGTAGACCAGGATTACATCCATTTCTGCGGCGGTCGACTTAAGGAGCTCCAGCGCGATTTGGGCATCTGCTCCCGAAGCGGTTACAGTCAAAAGTTGTGCGGCTATCAATGCGCCAAGCAACGCGGTTCGATTCATGCCATCAATATTGCACGCCACGTTCCATACTAGTATTAAGAGTAAGTCTTTTCTTTTCAACGCTTATCAATGTCTACGAGGCGCTCATCCGGACATTTTGTCGCAAAGTCTTAAGACAACATGCCCACCAAATTCCAACCTTATTTTGGGATCATAGTTACTCATGGCTAAAACGGAATCCGCAAAAACTCTTGCGCGGCAAATTTTGAAAGATACAAAGAAGGGTTCGGGCGTTCCCACACGCCTTCTTGGGCGAACTGGTGAGCGGGTCTCCATCCTTTGCCTGGGTGGCTGGCACATTGGTGCGGTGAAACAGGAAAAAGATGCCTTTCGCATTATGCACACTGCCATTGGTGAAGGACTGACTTTTTTTGATAACGCTTGGGATTATCACGAAGGTCATTCGGAAGTTGTGATGGGGAAGGCACTAGCCATGGATGGCCTGCGTAAGAAGGTCTTCCTGATGACGAAGAATTGCGAACGCGATTACGCTGGGTCGATGAAAAACCTTGAAGATTCCCTTCGACGGCTGAAGACCGATTGCATTGACTTATGGCAGTTTCACGAATGCAATTACGATAACGATCCAGATTGGATCTTCGATAAAGGTGGCATGAAGGCTGCGCTGGAAGCAAAGAAGCAAGGCAAGATCCGTTTTCTTGGATTTACCGGCCATAAGGATCCCAGCATTCATCTGAATATGCTGGCCCGGTATAAGAAGTGGGACACCTCACAGATGCCCATCAATGTTGCCGACGCTGTTTTTCGCAGCTTTCAGAATCAGGTGATGCCTCTGTGCCTGGAACAGAATGTGGGTGTGATTGGTATGAAGGGACTCAGTGGCGGCTATCCGAAAGGACTGCTTCCAGACGTATTGGATCTTTCGGTTGCTGAGTGCTATCGCTATGCTCTTAGCCTGCCAGTTGCAACTCAGGTGATGGGGATTCTTTCCCTGGAACAGTTGCAGCATAACCTTGCTTTGGTTCGTAATTTTGAGGCAATGGGGAAGAAGGAACGGGAAGCGCTGGTGGACCGCATTCGCGAACAATGCACTGATGGGCGGCACGAAACATTTAAATCAACGCAGATGCATGATGGTCCCCATCACCGCCGTCAGCATGGCTTTGCCGCTTAAGCGGCTACACGGGTTTCGAAATATCGCGGTGCACAACTTTAGCGGCGTAGCTGGCTTTCTTTAAACGCTTTGCAATCTCTTCGGCGATCATGACAGACCGATGGTGCCCGCCGGTGCAGCCGAAGGAAATGGTGAGGTAGCTTTTTCCTTCTTCGATGTAGTGGGGCATCAGGTAGCGCAGCAAATCTGAAACCCGATCCATGAATTCGCCGGTTTGCGGAAAGGATCGGACGAACTTCGCCACCTTGCTATTGCGTCCAGTGAGGTGCTTGTACTCGGGAATGTAATTGGGGTTGGGAAGAAAGCGAACGTCAAAGACCAGATCGGAATCTGCGGGTACTCCGTGACGGTAACCAAAACTAGTTACGTAAACGGCAATGGTTGGATCCTGTCCGGCACCCTTGAGTTTTTCCTGAATCCAGGCCCGAAGATTGTGCACGTTGAACTTGCTGGTATCAACAATGATATCGGCCAGTCCGCGGATTGGCTCAAGTGCTGTACGTTCGGCTCGAACGCTGTGTGCTACCGATTCCTTTTGACCTAACGGATGCGGCCGTCGAGTTTCGCTGAAACGGCGCACCAGGGTTGCGTCATCTGCTTCCAGGAAAATCAGGCGTGTTTGCATTTTACGCCGCAGCTTGGCGTAAAGGGCTGGAAATTTTTCCAGTGCTGCTCCCTCGCGGATATCCACCACAAGGGCGGCAGCATGGATTTGAGCAGAAGTTTGCGTCAATTCGGCAAATTTTTCCATCAATTCGATGGGTAAATTATCTACCGAATAGTAACCCAGATCCTCAATAGCCTTAAGCACGGTTCCCTTGCCCGAACCACTCAAGCCAGTGATAATTACTAGCTCGGGAACACGAACATGGTGGGCGGGTTCAACCATTTATGCTAATTCAATTAAATCAAAATTTCCGTCGGCACGCCGGATAACCACCGAAGATGTCCCGGAATCGGCGTCCCGGTAAACCAGATAGCTTTGCTTTTCGGCGATTGCCAGCACGGCCTCATCGGCCGTCATTGGCTTGCGATTGTTTTTCAGGGAGGAGCGGAATATTTTGGCACCAGTTACTTCTGGCTCTGCAATAGATTCTTCCTCAGTCTGCTTCATCGAACCGGAATGACGTGTGGTTGTTCTCCACTTATCGGCCTGGCGGATAATCTGTTTTTCCAACTTGTCAATGGCTGAGGCCAGCGCCGTGAAATCGTCGTTGGCGGTTGCCATGCCAGCGAAGTTGTGATGATGGTGGTTCACTGTTATTTCCGCTTTGCGCTGACGGCGCACAGTAGTCAAAATAATGTGTCCCTCCTTTTCTCCTTTCTTGTCGAGCATCTTTCCGATCCTCGTCAACCGTGTCTGAATCTGCTTTTCTTTGGTAGGGGTGAGGCCCGAAGGGGCGCCTGTATAGTGGACTCGCATAAATTGTTAGGACTTGATCCTTCGCTGATGCGTGGAAGGAATCTTCAAATCTTCGCGGTACTTTGCTACTGTTCGCCGGGTTACAGCAATGCCATCAGACTGTAGTTTTTGCGTGATTTGATCATCTGTTAATGGGTGTGCCTGGTCTTCCTCGTCAATCATTTTCTTCACCATACGCTTCACCAATAGCAACGGAGTATTGGCACCAGTTGTTCCCTGAACACCTTCTGAAAAGAAGAAGCGCAGTTCAAAAACACCCTGTGGAGTATGTGTATATTTGCTGGCTACTGCACGGCTGACTGTGGATGGATGCACGCCAATTTCCTCAGCCACATCCTTGATCATCATCGGCACCAGAAAATTGATGCCGCTTTCTAGAAAATCACCCTGACGGCGGACAATGGACTGGCACACCTTTAAAATTGTTTGTTTGCGCTGTTCAATGTTTTTCATCAACATAGATGCGCTGGCAAAGCGTTCCTTAATATAATTGCGGACGTCTTTATTCGGTTCCTGCGTCTTGTCCAACATCTTCAGATAGCTGCGGTTAATGTGGACGTTAGGAATGTCATCATCATTCAGCTCAATAATATAACCGTCGCTGTCTTTATAAATGAAAACATCAGGTTCCACAGCCCGCGCCCCAGGACCTGAATAGCGCATACCTGGATGAGGATCCAAACGGCGAATTGCTTCAAGAGCTGTTTGAATATGATCGGGGGGTCTGCCCAACAGGCGGCCTATTTGCGGGAACTGCCGGGCTTCAATCAGCTTCATATGCTGATCAATGATCTGCCAGGCAACTCCACCTTGCCCGTTGCGCGCAGCGATCTGCAGCAGTAAACATTCGCGCAAGTCACGAGCAGCCACGCCGGATGGATCCAGGGCTTGTACGGCGCGCAGGGCGTCTTCCAAGTCGTCCATGGCATGGCTGCCTAGTAGTGCAATTTCGTCAAGCGGAATTGTCAGGTAGCCGTTATCGTCCAAATTGCCGATGATGGAATCGCAAGCATCGCGCACTTTTTCCGGCAGAACGGTCAGGCTCAACTGCTGGTTCAAATGATCGGGTAAGGTTACTGGGGCGGAGACAAAAGTCTCCCAAGAGGGCTTTTCCACTGATTCGCCTGCTGGACTCTTAAACCCTGGTTCCAGATATTCCTGAAAATAATTGTCGAAATCAATGGCGTCGAAGGCATCGGTCACGGGCTGTTCAACAGGATCGGCTGGAATCTCTCCGGCTGATTCCACTGTTGGGACATCCGGTTCGGGCGCAGAATAACTATCGAAACTGGATTCGTTTTCGGTACCTGCTCCGGTGGCTTCCAAAATGTCTTTATCGGAGGGGTTGGCAACACGCTCCACCTCCAGAACAGCTTGCAGCTCTTCCGGGGTAAGTTCTTCACCTGCCTCGAGATTTTCCTCAAGGACGGGGTTAGCCGCAATTTCTTGCGAAAGCATCTCCTTCAACTCAAGGCGGTTGAGTTGAAGCACCGTCACCATCTGGACTAGTCCAGGCGTGAGGATTTGCTTTTGCGAGACCTTAAGTTGAAGCCGTTGCGAAAGCATACATAGACAATTTTAACAGAGGGGGTAATGGCTCGGGTCAAACATTTCGGTTACACGAGTATCGGCATTTCCATAACCATTTGCTAAATTTTCTCCTCATAGCTTAAATTAGGGCGATTTGCTGAGAGATTCAATTGGTTAGTTGCCTTAGGTGCGATGAGTAGATAACCTATGTAACAATCATCTCAAAATATTGGCGGAGGCCATGATGAGAACCGACCTTCTACGATTCAGCGGCGCTTTGGAGCGTGATCCCGCCATAGAGGCCTGGATGAAGAAGCATCCCGGCGAATTGGGCGGCATAGCGCATCAGTGGTTTGAGGTGATGCGAGAATGCGGCGACGAAGTCCGGGAACTCGTGCATGATGGCTGTCCGGTTGCATGTTTGGGAGATGCACCCTTTGGGTACGTCAATGTATTCACTTCGCATGTGAACGTGGGATTCTTTCAGGGCGCGTCGCTGAGGGATCCGGCCCGCTTGTTGCAAGGCGCAGGCAAGTTCATGCGTCATGTGAAGTTACTACCCGGAACGGCCACAAACTCCGAAGCACTGCGACTGCTGATTGAAACAGCGTATTCGGACATGAAAGCGCGCGTGGAAAACGGCTAGCGCCCTGAACGCCCTCACCCAAATGGCAGTTGCCAACCAATTGTAATTCAGGGGACGGGGGGCAATTCTGCTGAGATTTCCAATTGTGGAAGAAGTGGTATATTTGGCGTCGTAGCGCACATCAGGATAAGGATGCACAAGTTCGGTTCTGTTGACTCCGCCTTTTAGCGTATGTCTCCAGTACCATCCGATCCTATCCCGCACTCAACGCATCCAGCACATCCTGCGAATTGCGACCGGGCCGAAACCAATAGTCGAATCCAAGGAAATCCACCACGTTTATTTCGCTGAGGATGCTCAACACGGCCTGTTGAACTAACTTTTCCTCCAGGGAAAAGCCAACAGCCGATACCAAAGGGGGGACGCCTTAGTTCCGGCGCGACTGCAAAGTGGACCGTCTACTTTTTCTTCTTCTCGGCCCGGCTTGCGTGCCGGCCGGATCCATCCCCAGTGTCCTTAATCCCGCCTGCTGGGTTGAGTTTGGCCAAGGCAGTCTGCAGACGTTTGCGAGCAGCAATTGCTGCGGGGTTCTTCGAATCGGCAGGAACCGCAGGCTCTTCAAACGGTGCATGGCTCATGTCTCGCAATTCCCCGGCTTGATTCAACTTCCATCCGGCTTCCCGCACGTACCACATTGATGCAAGTTGAATGAAGATCCAATCCCTGGGCTGCCCCTTCTTCCCGTGTAACTGCGGAGCAAAGCTGTGCCCGTCGATAATGGTTTTTTGTGGAAGCGTAGCACCGGCTAATTCAGCGAAGGTTGGTAGAAAATCGGTTGAATCCACCAGGTCTTTGGAGACCTTACCGGATGGAGTCTTCCCGGGCCAATTGGCAATCATTGGCACAAGGGCACCACCTTCTTCCATGGCCCCCTTCTGTCCAGACAACCTCCTGCCGCCGATTGTGGCACGATCCGCATAGCCGCCGCCGGTCCCGTTGTCCCCTACGAAAATCACCAACGTGTTCTCACGCAGTTTCAATCGGTCAAGCTCACTGACAAGCTTTCCAACAAGCTTGTCCATATATAGAACATTGTCAGCGTAAAGATCCTTGCTGTCAGGTGCACTGTCGGGCGTTGGCAAAATTTCCGCATGAACGTGAGACATTGAGTAATAAACATAGAAGGGTTTTGTACGGTTCCTGGTGATGAAATCGATCATGAAATCGTGCATCGCATCGGGCAAGTACTCTTTATCACTCAGTTTCTTTTGTTGCCCATTCAGTGTGTAGGTTCGGGCTTTGGGTTGAGAGTTCCAATACGCGCCACTGCCAGTGAATTTCAAATGCTCGTCAAAGCCGAATTCTGCTGGCCCCAGCGGAAGTTGGCCCCATTTTCCAATTGCAACCGAAGCGTAGCCCGCCTGTTTCAAAACCTTGGGCATCATGGTTTCAACGGAAGGTTTCATCTCCCCCGTCGCGTCCTGATTAGTGGCCCCGGTTCGGAACGCGTACCTTCCCGTCATGATTAAAGCGCGGGATGGTCCGCAAAGTGGTGCAGTGTAGGCGTTGGTGTAGCGTGTGCCGCCACGAGCAAGTTGATCGATGTGCGGCGTCTTGAAATTGTCGGCTCCATAACAGCCAACGTCGCCGATTCCGAGATCATCCGCCAGAATGAAAACGATGTTCGGCTTCCTTTCACTGCTCTGCCCCAACACAAGATCACTAACAGCTGCGCAGCCGGTGAACAGTCCACCGGCCGCTCGAATAAAGTCTCGACGTTTCAAATCCGCACCTCAGTCCAATGAAAGTTGGCCTAAGAATGCAGCATACCACACGACCTAAAAGAGCAGCTTCAACCCAAGCTGGACGTTGCGACGGTCGTTGAACCTTGTACCATTCACCTGTCCAAAATCTGCAGCACCCACAGTTATGCCCGGTGCTGAGAATTGTGGTGTGTTGGTGATGTTATAGAATTCGCCCCGCAGTTGAGCACGCAAGCGTTCCTTAATTTGGAAATTCTTGGCGATATTTACGTCCGCATGGTGCGTCCCATCAGCACGAAGATTCGGAGTAAAGCGGGGAGCATTGCCCAGTGTGAACGGCGCTGGAGCACTTACAGCAGTTGTATTAAACCAGCGTTCCGGGGCTCGTTGGTCGACATTCAGATCTTTCAGATTTGACACACGTGCATTCAGAATATTGAATCCATAAGCACTCAACCCATTCGGCGCTATCAAACGTAATGGAAGACCGCTGGTCAAGCGGATAATGCCGGATACTTCCCAACCACCGACCACAGCCTGTGCTGCGGGGTGCATGCTGGAACCATACTTGCGCCCCTTACCTACCGGCACTTCATAAACCAGCGCGGAAACGAAACTCTGTGGCACATCGTGACCAGAAATTGACCGGTCCAAACGCGCGTTGTTCGCGTCTCGTAGCGTTTCGCCAATGAGCCAACCCTGATTTTCCGAAGCGTTGTCGATAGCTTTTGAAAATTGATAGCTGGTCATTGTGGTAAGTCCCGATGAAAAACGTTTGTTGAACTTCACATATAAAGCATTGAAGCTGGATGATGCACCGGGTGTATCACCGGACATTTCTACTGTGCCGAAATGTGGATACGGCCGTAGCAGGCGGTGCCGGGGAACAGTTGCCCCAGAAAGAATCCCCGTTGGGAAAATGCCAAAGAACGGATTAGTAACCTGATCGTTCAAGCTGGCTCCCAAGGAGAGGAACTGTGCTGGCAGTTGGTTTGCGTTGGGTGTGGCACCGTAAGTCAACTTACGCCCGCCATTACCAGAGTAACCAACTTCAAGTATGGTGGACTTAGTCAACTCCAACTGTAAGTCCAGCGAGTAGTTCTGCACGTAACCGGTGACATGTGCTCTCTGAAAAGCAGTAACGTCAGAACCAGTCTGCGTCAGTAAGCCGCGCGAGCTGCCAAAAGCCTTGTTCACGCCATTGGGATAGGGATTGGATAGGCGATCCTGTGGCGTAATACCGTCGCCTCCCTTCGTGTTCACCCAATTCGTAGTCACGGTAAATCCGTCCGTACCCGCAGCCGGGCCGCCCTGTGTTGCTGTGCCGAAGCCCATCAGGTAGAAGATTCCGTAACCGGCCCGTGCCACAACGCGATCGGAGAGTTTGTAAGCAATGCCGATGCGCGGTGCCAAGTCCATGTTGTCCGGCGCGGTCTGGAAGCGATTTTTGCTATCGACGAAGACCAGCCCGCCTTTAAGGTTTAAGCCAGTTCGCTGGCTGAGTGGGTTCACAGCATCAAAGTCGAAGTAGTTGTAACGGTTGAAACGCTCCGTACTGGGACGTTGCGTTTCCCATCGCAGACCATAGTTAACCGTTAGTTTCGAATTCACGCGCCACGTATCTTGCGTGTACACACCGAAATAGCGCCGCGAGGTGGCCGGAACCACGCTGTTCTTAATTGAGTTGTTGACGCTGGTGACCGTGGCTGCGGCTCCTGACGGCACGCCTGTTCCAAGTAGTAGGGATGCCACTCCGTTACCAGAATTCGCAGACGAAATCACCGCTGTGGGCCCAGCCGTCATGCCCCTATCAAAGGCAAAATCAGTGGAGCGGATGTCGATTGAGTTTAACCTTACAATTTCCCCGGTGAATCCGAACTTCACCGAATGCCTGCCCATTTCCCGAGTCCCGTTAAACTGCAGATTGTCGGTTTGACGGGGGAAGTTCAGCACGCGGCCATTCGAAAGGGTCGCATTGCCGAACACGCTGATTTGCGGGAAATGGGGCGAATCCCAGGAGTTTACCAGTGGGGCAGAAAAGCCAAGTGCTGTTCCCAAAACCCCATCCTTCAAAGGTAATGGCAATTGCTCTTCACGCCATCGGCCTGAGCCTAGAGTTGTATTAAACACCCACTTCGGCGAAGGCACAAACGTGTTGCCCCAAGTAATATGATGCCGCGGATTGTCGCCTTCACTTCCCCCATCGGCACCAGTGCCGAAGAAGCGTGGAGTTTTGCGGGTTTGCCAAGCTTTGGTGATGCGGCCGTACATGGTGTGCTTATCGGAACGTGCCCAATCAATGCGTGTATCCATTCTCTTGTTGTTTGTAGTGGAAGTCCCTGCGCCAAAGAAATTGTTCGCCTGCGTAATGGCGTTGGTCGGCAACGCATTCGCCTTTGGATAGTATTCCAGGATCTTCGCACCTACCGGATCCCAGGCACTGCGCGGCAGGATGTTGCCAGGAAATGGATCGCGGATTGAACCACCCGCCGGATTCACTCTTGTTGAAAAAGGATCGAAGATCGGCGAGACAATGTTATTCGCATCGCGAGTCTCGCTGAAATTGCCTTGCCGCTGCAAGTCGGTTGGTACGGTGGTCAATGTCGTAGCTGGTGAACCTTCTTTTAGCTGCTCGTAACTTCCAAGGAAGAATAACTTGCGGCTCTTCCATAGCGGGCCAGAGAAGTTTCCACCGAATTGATGGCGCTTGAACTCAACACGAGGGCGGCCAACACGATTGTTAGACCATGAATTCGCATCAAGATTA
Organism: Bryobacterales bacterium; assembly: GCA_043755435.1. Classification (GTDB taxonomy): domain Bacteria; phylum Acidobacteriota; class Terriglobia; order Bryobacterales; family Bryobacteraceae; genus JANXSF01. The sequence goes on from JAYUSZ010000143.1 coordinate 11,584, forward strand.
TCGTTGCGAAGAAACTCGAACAGCGAACCATGAAAGGCAGAGGAGCCACCCTTTGTGACCACACTCACAACCCCACCGCCCGATTTTCCAAACTCCGCATCGTAACTGTTCCGCGAAACCACCACTTCCTGTACTGATTCCACAGAAGGCGCTGCCAGCAACGCGCCCCAGTCTCCGGATGTAGCCGGAACACCATCAACCAGCACTAGTCCACTCATGTCCCGACCACCATTAAAGGCAAATCGTGCCTGATTCTGATCAGCTGAGTTGTTTGAGTTCGCTACACTTTGCGAAGTAACTCCAGCCATGGCGTGGACCGCTATGAACGGATTCCGTGTGGAGGCTGGCAGATTAAGGATTTGGTCGCGCCCCAGAGTGTAGGATTGGTTGGCGCTCTGCGTTTCCAATTGAAGCACCGATGCGGAGACTTCCACCGTTTCTGTAACTTGGCCGAGTTGAAGCTGCGCATTCAATTCTGCCGACTGATTTGCGCGCAGAGTGAAGTCGGTAGCAGTAAAGGTCTTGAAACCGGATAGCTCAATCGACAGCGAATAGCTGCCCGGCAACAGTTGTGAGAAAACGTAGCGGCCTTCCCCGGAAGTCACAGTCTGTCGCGTTTCGCGCGTGGATTGATTGGTCAGCTTGACCGCTGCATTGGGGCAGCAGCTTGATTTGGATCCAGTACTAAGCCTGTCAGGTTTGCAGTGAAAGCTTGAGGAAAGGCGGGAATCGCTGCAAAACAGATCGCAAGCAGTACGACGATATTCTTCATGTTTGAACTCCTATGCTTCAGTTAAGCTGGTGAACTAACGGATCGTTAACTCTAGTTAACGATTAAGACAATTCGTTTCGGCCAGTGTACCAAAAGCATTTTCAAAAGATCAACATCGCCTCCACAAACGACCGAAGGCCAGGAAGCTGGTATATTTGCGGGTATGATCCGGCGAGAATTCATAGCAGGCGGCGCTGCCGT
>JAYUSZ010000144.1:0-12537 GCA_043755435.1 Bryobacterales bacterium
TAAGGAAAGAATCGAGCAATTGGCCAGCATGGTGGTGGAACAGGGCCAAATTCTGACTGGCGAAAAAGTAGTAAGTCTCAGTGTTGGACAAGCAAACTATCCTGGTGATGGGACAAAAGCAGAGGAAATCCTAGCCGAGGCCGACCGGCGCATGTACGCCATGAAAGAAACACATCATAGTATGCGCCGTAGCCTTATTGCTCTTCAAGCTTCCACTGCAGAACAAGAAACTACAGTCAAAGAACCAGTCCCAAAAAGCTAGTGAAATCAACTTGCATTTCGAAGTTGCAAAACAAAGCCAATTTACCCGTTTTTCCAATCATGACCAATGGCGGTCACCAACACTTGTTCAGCTCAATCTGTCCTCTTTTCATCTGCTTGTAAGAACGAAGCAGACTGCGCTTTGAAAACCTGTGAGATTCTTTATTCAGGAAGACAAATTGCTGGCCAGCAACTTCCCAAAAAATCGAGTCCTCGAGGCGATTAACTCCTCTGGCGTTCTAAATGGAATCTGAATCGCAAACATGGCTGAGAAGCGTGGATGTGAGCTTGAAAAAGCAGGCTGCTAGTGGTTGGCAGCTTAGATGGTGAAATTAAGAACGCCAGTTGAATGAAATTTGCATTTTTTTTGACTGTTCGCGATGCCGTAGTGCGCTTGTTCTTTAAGAACTTCATAATTTAGGGCAAGACCCCTCTTTCATCCGGTACCCTGATAGGAATGAGTGATCGCTTACCCTTTCTTGCCTCCGATGCAGCTAGAGGCTACGAGGGGATTCAAAAACTTCCCGTTGCCGTCTTACTTGAAAACGTTCGTAGCATGTACAACGTCGGATCATTCTTTCGCACAGCGGATGCCGTCGCTTTGGAAAAATTGTACCTGGGCGGATTCACTTCCTTCCCCCCAAAAAAAGAAATTTCAAAAACAGCTTTGGGAGCGGAGGATCGCGTGGCATGGGAACACTCCACAGAATCGCTTCAACTGGCCTCGCAAATCAGTTCGAAAGGTTACGAATTGGCCGCCATCGAAACAAGCCCAAGGGCGGTAGATCTTTTTGATTGGGTCCCACGTTTTCCTGTTTGCCTGGTATTCGGGCATGAGGTGGATGGAGTCACTCCCGAATTGCTGGAACGGTGCGATAGTTTCGTGCGAATTCCGATGCTGGGAAGTAAATTTTCTCTCAATGTAGCCACGGCTGGCGGAGTGGCTCTTTACGAACTTCTGCGCAAGTACCGCAATTTGTTGCAAAATGCTTAACATGGCCTCTCGATTTTTCTTACTGCTGTTCCTTCTTGCCAGCGTCGCGCCGGCAGACCCGCCCACCATGTTCCCACCCGTCCGCGGGACCCGGGAAATGATCGGTGCCGCTAATAATTTTGAAGTCGAAGCAGGGTTCCGATTATTAGCTTCTGGCGGAAACGCGGTAGACGCCGGAGTCGCCGCAGCGCTTACAGCGGCCGTAACCGAACAAGCACGATTCGGACTGGGCGGGGAAATGCCGCTCATTATCAAGATGAATGGAAAGCCAGCCACAATTGTCAGCGGCGTTGGTACAGCACCGGCAAAGGCTACCGTCGGCTTCTATCAATCAAGGAGCCCTGAGCCATGGGAAGAAGCCGGAAAGATGCCCCCTATCCCAGGACAAGGTATCAAAGCAGCGATTCTGCCGGGCGCTTTCGACGGCCTGATGCTGGCACTTCAAACCCACGGAACCAAATCTTTCGCCGAAGTTGCAAAACCGGCTATTGAATACGCCGATGGTTTTCCGGTCGGAGAAGAATTCTCGGCATTCGTCAAGAACTTCAAGAACCTCCTGGACCTTTGGCCCACTTCTGCCAAGTTCTTCATGCCTGATGGCGCACCTCCAAAGCTTGCCTCCGTTTACCATCTGAATGACTTGGCAAAAACACTGCGGGAATTGGCGGCAGCTGAAAAAAAGCAGCGCGGAAATCGCGCCCGCAAAATTCAAGCCGTTCGTGACTATTTCTACCGCGGTCCACTTGCCAAAAAAATGGCAGCCTTTTCAGAGGCAAACGGCGGATTGATTTCAGCAGCCGACCTCGCAGGGTTCAAAGCCGAGTTCGACGCCCCCAAGACTTCTCTCTTCCACGGCTATGAAATCGTTAAGCCAGGCTTCTGGACCCAAGGCCCCGTCATGATCCAAGCTCTGAACATTCTCGAGGGTTACGATCTGAAAGCCATGGGTCACAATAGCCCACAGTACCTTCATACAGTAATCGAGGCAGTGAAGTTGGCGTTTGCCGATCGTGACCGCTACTATGGCGACCCTAAGTTCTCCAAAATTCCCGAAGAAACTCTTTTGTCCAAACAATACGCCGCAGAAAGACGTAAACAGATCGACCCCGCAGTTGCCAGCATGGAACACCGTCCCGGAACATTCGCGAAGCTGATTTCCATGAACAGTATGGGCGAAGCATCCAGCAATGTGCACGACACAACTTGCGTCAATGTGGTTGACCGATGGGGAAATGTGTTCTCCGCAACTCCATCTGGTGCCTGGCTTCCATCCGTAATCGCCGGCGACACCGGGATTCCGCTCAGCACCAGGTTGCAGAGTTTTGTGGTGACCGCCGGCCACGCTAATCAACTGGAACCTGGCAAGCGCCCCAGAGTCACTCTCAGCCCCACCATGGTGCTAAAGGACGGCAAGCCTTTCCTAGCCATGTCCACACCCGGTGGCGACAACCAGGATCAGGCTATGCTGCAGGTGATTTTGAATATTTTGGTGTTCAACATGAACCCTCAGGAAGCGGTAGAAGTTCCCCGCTTCCAAACGGAACATTTTTACAGCTCATTCGCAAATCACGAATTTGTTCCGGGGCGTGTCAACCTGGAAGGCCGAATGTCCAAGTCCAGCATTGATGGCCTGCGCTCACTAGGTCACCGCGTAAATGTGGCAACCGATTGGTCAAACGGCTCCGCCCCGACCGTGATCAAGATTGGCGATGGCGTGCTTGACGGCGCAGCGGATCCACGCCGGGCTCGATTCATTTTCGGGCGGTGAAGATTCCGCCAACCGCCGTCATAGAACGTCGGCAAAGCCACGCTTCACGTGACGGAAAAACAGGCCGCCAGCTACGAAGATCACTGAAGCGTATAAGGCGGTGATCGCCAAATCCCCCATGTGCGGCCAGTTTTCCGAAAGCAATCGTTCCCGGTACGCCCGCACCAGATAGGTCAGAGGATTGTAGCGAATAACGAAAGCCAGTTTTGCTGGCACTTGCTCTTCAGCAATGAAAATGGGCGTCATCCACAGCATGAAGTTCAGGCCTACCATCACGGCCTGAGCCGTATCTCGCAAGTAAACCTGCAGGGCTGAAGTTACCCAGGCTATGCCAATTGCCAGTACTCCTACCAGAAGCGCATAAACCGGCAGCAGCAAGACAAACGGGTGCAAATGATGGTCCCAGATAGCAATCACAAGCACGGTAAGGCCAACGGCCATTCCATGATGAATCAACGACGACAGAAAAACGGCAATGGGGAGAATTTCCGAAGGGAAAACTGTTTTGGTTATCAGGTTCGCGTTGTCCACCAGCGTTCCAGTTCCGCGCTGCACGGTCTCCTGAAAAAGCATCCAAGGAAGGTAGCCGCACAGCAGATAAAGCGTGTAATTTTCAGTCAGCCCGTTAACTGGCATAACAGTCTTCAAACAATATTGAAAAACAAATGTCCAACTGATGATTTGAGAGATTGGTTGGATCAACCCCCATAGCCATCCGGCGGCGGAACCTACATATCTTTGTTCGAAATCTCGCCGCACCAACTCTAAGAGCAAGTTGCGACGGCGGAAAATATTTTGGAAAAACTGAGCAGCAATCAAATTACAGTGTAAGTCAGAATGGCAGTTCGTCACCGGCTTCTACTTCAACCGTGACGTTCTTTTCAAAAAAGATATCATCCGGCCCGGCAGTTTGGCCCTTCTTAAGGATTTCTAATTCCAGCCCTTGAAACTGAAACAGCCTGCCTTCCAGTGGCGATAGTTTGTCCAGCTCATAGCCGCAAAGTCTCAGTTCTGACTTCACCCGGCTCATCGACTTTTCCGTTATTTCCGAATTCTTCCACAACATGCGATTGGCGTGTTTGGGACCGGTGATGCGCAGCTTCCACTTCAAAATTGGATAGATAGTGGTCTTTTTAGTTGTCAGATCGACAGTTTCCACAATCACCTGATAACGTCCATCTGGCACGTTTTGAGCTATCTCGGTGGCTGGAGCAAAGGCAAAGGCTTGGTCGAACTTCCTAAGATCGAAGGTTGACATAAAACAACGAATCTCCTGTTATGGAGATTGTGGAGGAAAACAAGGGAAACTCTTACAGGAAAATTCCTAAAGTTGTTGGATAAAGTTGGGGTACCCAATGGGATTTGAACCCATGACTTCCTGAACCACAATCAGGCGCTCTACCGACTGAGCTATGGGTACCGTGTGCCTTCACCTTCAATTTACCACACCAAAGTTACTTCAATCCAGCCTGCTTCCACAATTCGTCAACCCTCTTGGTAACTTCTGGTGACATTTTTATCACATCGGGCCATGGTCGCGTGAACCCTTCCGCTGGCCATTTCCGTGTGGCATCAATGCCCATCTTAGATCCGAAGTTTGGCAATCGGCTGGCATGGTCTAGGGAATCCACTGGACCCAGGGCAAATTCAATATCCCGCTGAGGATCAATGTTGTTAAGAGCCTTCCAGGCTACTTCACTCAAATCCTGAACGTTCACATCTTCATCCACAACCACAATGCACTTTGAAAACATCGCTTGGCCAGTACCCCAAATGCCGTGCATCACCTTTCGCGCATGTCCGGGGTAGGACTTGCGAATGGCCACAATAATCAGGTTGTGGAAAATGCCTTCAGCCGGCATGCAAATATCGCGAACCTCCGGCAAATTCAATCGCATCAAGGGAAGGAAAATTCGCTCAATGCTTTTCCCCATGTAAAAGTCTTCCATCGGGGGTGGTCCAACAATGGTGGTGACGTAAATCGGATTCTTGCGGCGTGTCATGCAAGTGACGTGAAACACCGGGTACTCGTCAGCTAAGGAATAGAATCCAGTGTGATCCCCAAACGGTCCCTCAGTTCGCATTTCACCCAACTCAACATATCCTTCCAGAACAATTTCGGCATTGGCGGGTACTTCCACATCAACCGTTTCGCACTTCACCATTTCCACAGGTTTATTGCGCAGGAAACCTGCAATCATCATTTCATCCAGCTCCGGAGGTAGCGGAAGAATGGCGGAGTACATAACCGCTGGATCGGCACCAATGGCCACCGCTATTTCCATGCGCTTGCGCTTGCCCTCCCGCACCAGCGTGCGATAGTGATCGGCTCCCTGCTTATGAGTTTGCCAGTGCATGCCCGTAGTCCGTTCGTCATAAACCTGCATGCGATACATGCCGCAGTTCCGCTTTCCCGTTTCTGGATTCTTGGAAAATACCAATGGCAAGGTAATGAACGGACCACCATCATCAGGCCAACAGTGGAGAACAGGTAAATCCTTCAAGGAAAAGTTTTCCCGTTCAATCACTTCCTTGCAAGGACCAGAGGAAACAATCTTGGGAAAGAAATTTCCCATCTCGGCCAACATCGGAAGCATTTTCAACTTCCCCATAATGCCTTCTGGCATTTTCATCTGAAGATATTCAGTGATCCGCGCAGCAATCTGATCCACCTTATCCACTTGCAGCGCCAATTCCATCCGCTTCATGCTTGCCATGGAGTTCACCAGCACTGGAATTTTCGATCCCTTCGGCTTTTCAAACAACAAAGCTGGGCCCTTGTTTTTCACACTGCGATCAGCAAAGGCAGTTATTTCAAGGTAGGGATCCACCTCAAACGGGATGCGTTGCAATTCTCCATTCTTTTCTAGTGCTGCAATGAAATCACGTAAATCGTTATATGCCATATGATGGAACTAATATGATAAACCGTACCGCTATGGTAACTGGCGCAAGCCGTGGAATTGGCCGTATCTGCGCATTGGAATTGGCGCGCACTGGAGCCCGTGTTGTACTAGCCGCTCGCTCCATGGACAAATTGGAAGAAGTGGCGGCTGAGATTCAGGCAGCTGGTGGCGAAGCAAAAGCAGTAGTAATTGACATGTCCTCCAGGGATTCGATTCAGACAGCAGTTTCCTCGGCGCAAAAAGAGTGGGGACCAATCCATATTCTGGTGAATAATGCAGCTATCACCAAGGATGGTTTAGCGTTGCGCATGAAAGCCGATGATTGGGATTCCGTCATTCAAACCAACCTCACCGGTGCGTTTACGGCAATGCAAGCAGTGATGCAAGGAATGATGAAGGAGCGTTGGGGCCGCATGATCAACATCAGTTCGGTGGTGGGTGAGATGGGCAATGCAGGGCAATCGAACTACGTGGCCTCCAAAGCGGGCCTGATTGGGCTAACCAAGGCAATTGCCAGGGAAATCGCCAGCCGCAATATCACGGTGAACGCCGTTGCACCCGGCTTTATCGACACCGACATGACTGCCGTTTTGAGTGACGAAGTGAAAGGGAAAATGCTGGAGCAGATTCCCTTGAAACGCTTAGGAAAGGCCGAAGAAGTTGCCGCTGCCGTTCGATTTCTAGCTAGCGAAGAAGCGGGCTACATCACCGGCCACGTGCTGGACGTGAACGGTGGAATGTACATGTAGCTACTTTTTCTCTTCTCCGCCCTCGTCCAGCAGCCGCATACCTTCAAAGGCACCGGGCCCAATCAGGCCCGCGCGGCTATAGACGAACAACTTCTCACGGCTGTCTTCAATGTCCAGATTGCGCATCGTCAATTGGCCAATGCGATCTAGAGGCGAAAACGAGCCGGCGTGTTTTTCCATGGTCAGACGTTCCGGTTTATAGGTAAGATTAGGGCTCTTGGTGTCCAGAATCGAATAGTCGTTTCCGCGGCGAAGCTCAATCGAAACTTCTCCTGTAATTGCTTTAGCAACCCAACGCTGCAGGGTTTCGCGCAGCATCATGGCCTGCGGGTCGAACCAGCGGCCTTCATACAGAAGTCGCCCCAAGCGTCGACCCATGGCATGATACTGTTCCATGGTCCCTTCATTGTGGATACCGCTTACCAACCGTTCATAGGCGATGAAGAATAAGGCCATCGCAGGAGCCTCATAAATCCCTCTGCTCTTGGCTTCGATAATGCGGTTCTCAATTTGGTCGGACATGCCCAGACCGTGCCGCCCGCCTATTTCGTTGGCCTCAAGCACCATTGCCACGGGATCGTCGAAAGTCTTGCCATTCAAAGCGACTGGCATCCCCGCTTCAAAAGTCACAGTAACTGTTTCCGGGCGCACAACCACATCTTGACGCCAGAAAGCGACGCCCATGATGGGTTCCACTATTTTCATGCCCTTGTTCAGGAACTCCAAGTCCTTAGCTTCGTGCGTGGCACCCCAAATATTGGAATCGGTCGAATAGGCTTTTTCCTTGCTCATTCGAAAGTGCAGACCAGCTTTTTCAAGCAGTTCTGACATTTCTTTGCGCCCGCCCAATTCGTCGATGAAGATCTGATCCAACCAGGGCTTGTATATGCGCAGGTTTGGATTCACCATCAATCCGTAACGGTAGAAGCGCTCAATATCGTTGCCCTTGTAAGTGCTGCCGTCACCCCAGATATTAACGGCGTCTTCCTTCATAGCGCCAACCAACATGGTGCCAGTCACAGCGCGGCCAATCGGAGTGGTGTTGAAGTATGGCACCCCAGCGGTGGTGATATGAAAAGCCCCGCACTGCAATGCGGCTAGACCCTCGCGAACCAGCTGAGGGCGGCAATCCACCAGCCGAGCCTTCTCGGCCCCGTATTCCAACGCCCGGCGTGGAATGCTTTCGTAATCAGTCTCGTCTGGCTGGCCGAGATGGGCGGTGTAACAATACGGCACGGCTCCTTTTTGCCGCATCCAATAAATGGCTGCGCTGGTGTCAAGTCCGCCGGAAAACGCAATACCGACGTTCTCGCCGATAGGAAGCGATTGCAGAATGTTGCTCATAATGTTTGGTTGCGGGAACTGAAGAAAAAACCCGAATTCCTATCGTAGCAGTTTGCTCAGTAGCGCGAGACCACTAAAGGAATTCTACTTCGTACTAGTCTCCTGGTGATGGTCCTGGGGGTTACTAGGTCTAACGAATTCAGTACGAAGAAACCATTTGAACAAACACGTCCAATTCCTATTCTGTTCTTGCGAGCAACACTAACAAAAACCCCGAAGCGAGCTCCAAAAAAAGGCTAACGCATCGGGAATATGAGAGTGGAGCACGGTAACTTCGAGTCTTGGTTTTCCTTTTTTCCTTTTAATCCTCAGAAGTACACCTCTTGGGCCGTACGGCAACGTACGGCCTATTTTTTTGCCTCAGCAATTATCATCTTTTCCGGATCCCAATGAAATGCCCGATCCTCCGCCAAACTCATGTTACATAGCAGCGCTGGTCCTGCCGCACGGAATCCGTAAACGCCATCTTCGATAAAGGGTTTTCGAGTGCGAATAGCCTCGTGGAAGTTCTTGTGATGATCCACATGAGCATTATGGCCAGGCGGCGGCACATACTTTTGCTCTGCCAGAGGACGCATGGAATCAGCGTCAGCGCGCTTTGGCGGATACTCACTTTTGTACTTGGCCAAAAATTCCTGCTGCACTTTAGTCGAGAAGGTGCCAATGGTGTAGCCGGGCTCCGTTTCCCTTGGAGTACGATTTAGCGTAATCCCGTTCATGGTTGTAACCATCTGGCCGCCACTTCCCACAAATCGGAATCCAAATTGTTCTTGTGCTGTTCCGCTGGCTAGGTTGACGCGCAAAGCTAGTGTGAATTCAGAATGCGCTGCTGTTTTTGGATAATCCAGCAATGCCAATACAACGTCAGGAGCGTCACGGCCATCTTTCCAGAACCGCACACCCCCAGTTGCATAAACCTTCTTCGGCCCTATGGAATTAGTCACCAGGTGAAGACCGCTCAGTAGATGAACGAATAGGTCCCCAGCCACACCGGTTCCGTAATCGTCATAATTACGCCAGCGGAAAAGGCGAATCGGATCAAATGGACGCTTCGGAGCATGACCCAGAAAACGGTCCCAATCCACGGTGGAAGGCGAAGCATCGGTTGGCAGCGAATATTGCCACGCCCCCAAGGCAGTGTTGCGATCGAGCCAGGCTTCCACCATATTCAATTCGCCGATTGCCCCTTCAGCCAATAGCTGGCGAGCCTTTTCGAAAACCAGCGAGCTTACATATTGGCTGCCGATTTGCAGAATGCGCCCGGTACGTTTCTGAGCCTCCACCACCTTCAGCCCTTCGCCCACTCGATGCACCATTGGCTTTTCGCAGTAAACGTCCTTGCCAGCCTCAAGGGCCTCGATTGTGATGCGCGAATGCCAATGATCGGGCGTTGCAACAATCACCGCATCCACATCTTTGCGAGCCAGCACTTCACGATAATCTCGAGTCGCAAACAGGCCCGCGCCCCAGCGCTGCTTGGCCCTTTCCAGCCGACCGCTGTAGATATCAGCCACGGCCGTTAACTCTACATCTGGCAGGGAAAGAGCATACTGAGTATCGCCACTCCCCATGCCTCCAGCGCCGATTAGGCCCAAACGTATTTTTTGGTTCGCCATAACTTTAGCCTGCTATTTTTGCAGTATCAGGATTCCAATTGTAAGCACGTTTATTGAACACGCTCATATTACTAAGCAATGCCGGCCCTGCGGCTCGAATACCGAAAAGGGCATCTTCCACAACTGGCTTGCGGCTGCGCACTGCTTCCAGAAAATTGCGGTGATGATCCATGTGATCACTGTAGCCTGGAGGCGGCAGGTACTTTTCCTGGTTCGCCGGACGCATGGCATCCGCCGTCGGTTTCTGCCGCGGGTACTTCGCGTGATATTCCTTCAAATATTGATCCTGAACAGCCTTGGGGAACTGACCGACCGTGTAACCCGGCTCTACTTCCCGTGGCTGCTTGGTAACGGTAACCCCGCCGTCAACGGTCATGATGCCTTCGCTTCCAACGAACCGAAAACCGGAGGTCTCCCCTGCCCCATTGACGAAATTCACACGCAAGGCAAGATTAAAAGCTGGCATCTTGCCACGAGACGGATAGTCGTAAACACCCAGCATTACATCGGGCACATCGCGGCCATCCTTCCAGTAACGAAGGCCACCGGTGGCATAAACACGCTCAGGGCCAATGGCACCTGTAATGAAATGCATACCGCTGAACAAGTGGACGAACAGATCACCGGCCACGCCAGTTCCATAGTCCTGATAGTTGCGCCATCGGAACAAGCGAGTTGGTTCGAACGCGCGTTTCGGAGCAGCACCAAGAAACCTATCCCAGTCGATGTTTTCAGGAGTGGCGTCGGGTGGAATGGAGTATTGCCAGGCACCGATAGCGGAATTCCGGTCCCACCATGCCTCCACCATATTTAGTTCCCCAATAGCCCCTGATTCAAGCAGCATCTGTGCCTTTTTATACACAACAGAACTGACTCGTTGGCTGCCCACTTGCAGAATTCTACCTGTGGCCTTAGCCACTTCGGCTAACGGCATTCCATCTTCTACTTTTTGGACCATCGGCTTTTCTACATAAACATCCTTGCCAGCCTGCATGGCTTCTGTCGCGATGCGAGCATGCCAATGGTCCGGTGTGCCGATGATCACCGCGTCAACATCCTTGCGCGCCAACACCTCGCGGTAGTCTCGGGTAATGACGACGTCGTCCCCAAATACTTCGCGGGCACGCGTCAGGCGGCCTTGATAGATGTCGGCAACAGCTACGAGTTTTGCGCCGTTTGCCAAGGAAGATTGAGTATCTCCCGTTCCCATTCCACCCAGTCCAATGGTTGCGATCTGAATTCGATCATTCGCCGGGCGGCTTGTTTGTGCAGCGCCAAGGGGCATGGCCGCTGCTGTTTGCAAAAAGTGTCTACGTGTAGGCATAGTGGTGCTCCCATGCTATTGTATCCCCTGTGGAGATTCGATTCAGGCGAAGTGAATATGTACTGTTGGTCTATTTCGCCTACACTTCGGTTCTAGCCTGCGTCTTACCTTTACGGGTTCCCATACCTCTTGTCACCGTGGGCATTAATTTATTGGCCCTGGCCGGATTAATGCTTTTGGCAGCAGTGGAATCAAATGGCAAGAATGAATTACTGAAAGGATTGCGCGGCTTTTTCCCTTTGCCGATGGTATTGCTGGCTTACCGCGAAATGGGATGGTTCGCCCGCCCGATGTTGTCACACGATCTGGAAAACTGCTGGATCGCTTGGGATCAAATGGTTTTGCCCTCGCTCCATTCAGCCATCGAGGTGTTCGGGCCGGTGGTGCCTTCTATCTTGGAAATCGCCTATTCGCTGGCATCCCCCACACCTTTGGCGGCAATCCTAATCCTCTCGGTCTTGAAGCGGCAAGACCGGCTGGATGCCTTCTGGTTCAGCTTCCTTCTCAGTACATTTCTCAGCTATTCCTTGTTCCCTTATTTTCCTTCGGAGCCGCCCCGAACCATATTCCCGCTTGACAATGTGCCCACCTTCAACACAATCTTCCGGCAATTCAATTTCGATTTATTGGGGGAGCATGGAATCCGCACTTCCGTATTTCCCAGTGCTCATGTTTCTGCAGGATTCGGGGCAGCAGCCGGGCTATGGAGTGCCTTGCCGCAGCGCAGATGGCTATGGGGTAGTTTCTTTTGTCTGGCCAGCTTGATTACAATCGCAACAGTCTACGGCCGTTACCACTATGCTGTGGATGCAGTAGCTGGGCTAGGAGTTAGCGCAGTTGCGCTGGGCGTGACTATTTATCTGAAGAGCTACTGGTTGAAGCAGGAGTAGCCGCTGGAGTTGCCGCAGGCTTGGATTCTGACGTCTTCTCGCTCTTCGATTCACTTTTGGATTCGCTCTTAGAATCACTCTTCGATTCTGAAGCTGCAGCATTTTCCTTCGCCTTAGCTCCCACTGCGCCAGGTGCCGATCCCTTGGCATAGTCGGTGACATACCATCCGGTTCCCTTAAACTGAAACGCGGGTGCGGAAAGTAACCGCTCCACATCTCCGCCACAATCTTCGTGGACCCTCAGGGGTTCCGCGGAGAACTTCTCAATCTTCTCGAAGGTAGTTCCGCACTTCGAGCATAGGTATTCATAAATCGGCATAGTTCAACAATTCACAGTGTAAGGCACTTACTTCTTCGGAATGTTCAGAGGTCCAAGGGAAGGATCTGGATCGCCAGGGCGGCCACGCGTTTTCAGACCTTCCGCAGCCTCCGTGGATGCCGGTTTTCCTTTGGTAACAACTTCCACAGCCTTTTTTAGCAACTCGTCTTCCAAGCTTTTCTTGGGTTCGGTTGTGGGTGCAGGATTTTCCTCCTCATCTTCGCCCGCTGTTGGTTCTTGCTGCTCTAACAAAGGAACGGATGGAGTAACGGCCGTATCCTGGATTGCCTTGCCAGCCGGCGTGTAGTACTTGGCCACAGTAAGAATCACGGCAGCACCGTCATCCATGGTCACAGCCTTGCGCAG
>JAYUSZ010000145.1:0-35705 GCA_043755435.1 Bryobacterales bacterium
TCAAGGGGAAAGATATTTCAACTCGACTATCTAAAGTTCTCGCCATCTCTTACCGATTCATGCCCAAAGAGGAAATTTAGAAATGGACAATCGTGTAGCCAAGCCCGCTGCCAGATTTATTGGTGCTTTCTTGTTGTTGATGGCCCTACTTGGATTAATTAATAATCCGCTAATCGGGCAGGATGGAATGATTGCGGCGGACACCCCGATGATCATTGCTTACGCTTTGGTGGGAGCTGCACTCTTAGGAACTTCGTTCAGTGGAGAGAGTACTTGTGCATTTGCACTGTACTCAGTGGCTGCGTTTAGCGCTCTCTTGGGTGGCTATGCGCTCTATATGATGGGCTCCTACAACAACGTAAAAATCCTCGATTTGCTGGTGGCTACTCGCTCAGGGTCATACTTCCAAATTGCAATAGCCTTGATTTGTGCCACGTGCGGAAAAATGAATACAGCAAGTCAGCAACTCTTTCACGAATAGGACAAGCTCGCACGCGTCGGCTTGGAGCCTCTACTATAGTGGATAGCTATGCGCGTTCTCTTCTCTTTGCTAATTTGCCCGCTCGCTCTTTTTGCGGCTGACTGGCCGCAGTGGCGCGGACCCTCTTCAAGCGGCATCGCCACAGGTGCCGCAATCCCCACCGAATGGAGCGAAACTAAAAATCTCGCCTGGAAAACCGAGTTGCCTGGTCGCGGAAATTCGCAACCCGTAATTTGGGGCAAACACATTTTCCTTACGGCAGAAATGGATTCGGGCGATGCTCCTGCCGGACATAAAGCACCCATCCACCACATGGAAGGCTCGGTGTTTCTGCATCCAGATAGCACAGGAGCAAACAAGCTGCACCGCCTGATGGTGCTCGCGCTCGACCGCGAAACCGGGAAAATCCTGTGGCAGAAGACTGCTTACGAAGGGACCGTTTTCGACAACAAACACAAGAAAGGCAGCTATGCTGCACCTACTCCAGTGACGGATGGTAAGGCTGTCTACGCCTACTTCGGCAACGAAGGTTTATACGCTTACGACTTCGCTGGAAAATTATTGTGGAGCTACGAGAACGAGAAAATGAAGACCATCGGCATGGGCCCAGGTACCTCACCCGTGATGGACGAAAATCTTATTTTTCTACAATGTGATGACGGCGAAGCGGTCGGTTCGCACATTGTCGCCATCGACAAACGAACCGGGAAAAAGGTGTGGAAAACTTCCCGTGACAAATTACATGTCACTTGGTCCACACCAGTAATCGCCGAATCGAAAGGACGCAAGGAACTCATCACCACTGCAAATGACGCGGTAGTTGCTTATAATCCAGCTACCGGCAAGGAGCTATGGCGAGGCCCTGGAGTGAAAGGCAATGCAATTGCCACTCCGGTGATTGGTCATGGCATGGCGTTTCTGGCCGCCGGCTATCCAACGAAATATACGTACGCAGTGAAGCTCGGTGGCACGGGTGAAATGAAACCAGTCTGGTCCTATGAAAAGGGAACAGCCTATGTTCCCTCCCCTATCCTGTACGGCGATTACTATTACGTGATGTCTGATAAAGGTTTGCTTACTTGTTTCGACGCGGTAACTGGTGCTGTGAAGTATGAAGGCAAGCGCCCTTCCAAGCCCTCCAGTTTTTCCGGTTCCCCTGTGGCCATCAATGGGAAACTGTTGATAACCAGTGAGGATGGCGATACGTATATCATCAAAGCTGGCCCTGAACATGAAATATTGGCTGTCAATTCGGTGGGAGAGCCTGTGTACGCCTCCGCTGCCATTGTTGACGGTCGTATTTATTTGAGAGGGGAAAAACACCTGTTCGCGATCAAGTAAATGAAAAGCTTCGGACTCTGCGTATTTCTATTGGCGTTCTACGCCTTGCATCAGGACTTTTGGAATTGGCGGGAATCCCAACCACTGGCGTTTGGATTCCTGCCTGTCGGCTTGTGGTATCACGCTCTCTACACATTGGCATCATCGGCCGTGTTGTGGATTCTTGTGAAAGTAGCGTGGCCTTCGCATCTTGAAAAAGCCGTGGACCCCATTCAGCCTGAGGAGCCGAAGCGTTGATTCCTACAATTTTTGTAGCTGTCTATTTGATAGCGGTCCTCTACATTGGTATCTTCGCTTTCCGCCGAAAACAAACCGGCGGCGCAGCTGAAGACTATTTTCTAGCTGGCCGGTCTCTTGGTCCTTATGTGTTTTTGCTCAGCCTGTTCGGCAGCCACATGACCGCCTTCGCAATTCTTGGTAGTAGCGGATTTTCCTTCAACAACGGCATAGTTACGTTCGGCCTGATGGCGTCTTCTTCGGCGATTATCGTTCCTATGCTATTGCTGTTCGTTGGAACCCGGCTGTGGGCGGTGGGAAAGAAATTTGGCTTCTTCACACCGGTGCAAATTTTTCGAGATCGATGGGAATGCGGCCACATTGGAACGTTTATCTTCTTCCTGCAATCGGTGCTGCTGGTACCTTACATCATCATTGGCGTGATTGGTGGCGGAACAACGTTGAATGTAATCAGCGGCGGATTGGTTCCCTATTGGTTGGGTGGTTTAGTGGTTGCCTGTGTGGTGATGAGCTATGTATTCTTCGGCGGCATGCGCGGCACTGCCTGGGTCAACACCTTTCAAACGATTCTATTTCTCGGCTTCGGAACCATTGCGGTAATCGTGATTGGCATCGGCATGGGTGGCTTCAGTGATACGGTAAGTGCCCTCGCAGCCAATGCAAAAACAGCCCCACTATTGACCCGCGAACGAATTTCTCCACTGTTCTTTTTCAGCTATACTTTCAACCCACTTTCGGCAATCGCATTTCCACACATTTCCATTTTTTGCCTGACTGCGAAACACATGGCTCAGTTCAAGAAAACAGTGATCCTTTACCCACTCTGCATTTTGCTGATCTGGCTCCCTTGCGTGTTTTTGGGAGTAGCCGCCAACCGAGCTACCGATATTTCAGCCATCAAAGCGAAACAAGAGGCACGCGGACTTTTGGCATCGAAAGGTGCCACGATGGCTCCCGAACAGCGCGATGATTTGCGCGGCAAGACCAATGCCGATGATGTGATGCTAATTTTGCTGGACCGTTACGCTCCAGTTTGGTTGGCCGGTTTGCTCGGTGCCGGAATCATGGCCGCGGTTATGGCCAGCGATTCTCAAATTTTGGCACTATCCACCATGTTCACTGAAGACTTCTTTGCCTATTACGGTGGCACCAAGCGGTTCGGCGAACAAGCGCAAGTGGCCGTGGGGCGGGGTTTCATTGTCTTCATCACAGCAACAGCCTACCTGTTTGCACTCTTCGCCAAAGCCAACATTTTCGATTTGGCAATTCAATATGCATTCGCCGGATACTCAGCACTCAGCCCCTTGATGATTGCTGCTTTATTCTGGCGCGGCAGTACAAAGTGGGGAGCGCTGGCTGCGTCGGTTTGGGTCGCACTGGCAGTAATTGGAGTGGCGGTCTTTCAATCTTCAATACCCGCACCAGCACCCGGTCCACCCATCGTTTTCCTGAAATGGAATGATTGGCACGTGCTGGCTCGCACTCCAGGTGGAACTGCAATTTTCGGCTTCTCTCCAGTGGTACCAATGACCGTCATTTCGTCTCTACTCATATGGATCGTGTCGCTGCTCACACCCAAGCCATCGCAGGCGACCATTGAGAAATACTTTTCCCTATCGAGTTAAGGTAAGCTAATGCAAATGCGCAAGAGTTTGACTCCCGTTCAGTGGTTGATTTGCGTCGTAGCGGCCATCGGCTTCGCGTTCGACATTTATGCATTGCTGGTATTGCCGTTGATTGTGCAACCGGCGTTGCTGGAAATTGGCGGCTTTAAGCCCGGCACTCCGCAGTTCAACGATTGGACTGGATACCTGTTTTATGTCCCAGCAATTGCCGGCGGAATTTTTGGAATGTTGGGCGGCTATCTCACCGATCTTTGGGGCCGTAAACGGGTGCTGGTTTGGAGCATCTTCATCTACACTTTCTCGTCGCTGGCAGCAGGGTTTGCCACATCGCTTCCCATGTTGCTGTTCTTCCGCTGCACCACTTTCGTTGGTGTTTCCGTGGAATTCGTTGCAGCCGTTGCCTGGCTGGCTGAAATGTTTTCGGACAAAGAACAACGCGAATCGGTGCTGGGATACACGCAGGCCTTCTCTTCTTTTGGAGGTTTGTTGGTTACAATGGCCTACAAACTTTGCGTCCAAAACGCCGCATCCTTTCCGGCAATTTACGACGGACATTCCGCATGGCGGTACACTTTGATTTCTGGAATCATTCCAGCAATCCCACTTATGATCATCCGGCCGTTCCTTCCAGAATCTCCAAAGTGGGCGGCCATGAAAGCAGCAGGAACTTTACAGCGGCCAAGCTTCATGGAACTTTTCAAGCCGCAATATTCCCGTGGAACTTGGGTTGCAATGTTCATGTACGCCCTCAGCTACGCAGGCGCTTTTGGCGCACTCCAACATTTGCCGCGCATTGTTCCAGGCTTGCCTGAAGTTGTGGACCTCGCAAAACCCGCTCAGCAAATTGTGATTGCAGACGTTCAATTGTTGCAGGAGCTGGGCGGATTGCTTGGGCGCTTTGCATTAGCGTTCCTAGCCGTCAGAATTGTTAGCAGGCGTCTGCTGATTCGTATTTTTCAATTCCCCGGCATCTTCATTCTGCCCTACGTGTTTTTCTACCCGGCTGTGGAAAACCTGGAGATGCTGAAGTGGGGAGCCGCGATTTGCGGATTCCTGACAGTGGCTCAATTTAGTTTTTGGGGGAACTACCTACCTGGTATTTACCCGACTCATTTGCGAGGCACTGGGGAAAGTTTTGCCGCCAACATCGGCGGCAGATTACTGGGCACCATGGCAGCACTGGTCACGACAAAACTGGCCACAAACATGACTGGAACCGGAGCCCCGATGAAGCTGGCTTACGCCGCTGGATCGGTAGCCGTCACCGTTTATGTACTGGGTTTTCTGCTTAGTTTTCTATTGCCGGAGCCTGCTGAGAAGCTGCCCGAATAGCCGCACAGCTACAATAGAAAGGTGCGGAAGTTTTTCGTCCAAAATTTCGGTTGCCGTGCTACCCAGGCCGATGGAGCTGCGCTTGAATCTCTACTGGCGGCCAAGGGACTGAATGCAATTCCAATCCGTAGCGATGCCGATCTGGTTATTCTAAACACCTGCACTGTAACCGCCGCCGCTGACGACGATGTGCGAAGCACCGTTCGCCGAGTGCATCGCGAAAATCCTACAGCGAAAATTCTAGTTACTGGCTGCTACGCGCAGCGTGCCCCCGACGAATTGGCGGCCATGGCGGGAGTGGAATGGGTGGTGGGGAATTCCCACAAAACGCAAATTGCTGAGATTGTTACGGCCACTGAATACCACGGCAACATTCACCTGAGCGACATTTTTGAACAGCATGATTTTCTATCGGCACCGGTTGAGGATTCTGCTGGCGACCGTGCACGTCCAAACCTGAAGATTCAAGATGGCTGCAACAACCGATGCTCATTCTGCATCATTCCGTTTGTACGTGGACGAAGCCGTAGCATGCCAGTGGAACAGGTTGTGGATCAGGTGCGGCAGCTTAGCAAGCGGTATCGCGAAGTGGTATTGAGCGGAATCAATTTGGGCCGCTGGGGCCGGGAACCAGGAAGCGCAATGAGACTGGCCGATTTGATTCGGCTTTTGCTGACTGAAACTGCGATGGAACGGTTGCGGCTTTCGAGTGTGGAGCCGATGGATTTTTCTAATGACCTTCTGCAATTGATGGCGGAGTCGCCACGAATCGCTAGGCATGTTCATGCACCTTTGCAATCTGGAAGTGATACTGTGCTGCGCCGCATGCATCGTAAGTATAGGCCTCGGCACTATGCGGATCGTATTTTGCGCGCTCGTGCGTTGATGCCCGATGCGGCCATTGGTGCGGATGTGATGGTTGGCTTTCCTGGAGAAACAGAAGCGGAATTTGAACAGAGCCGCAGCTTTATTGAAAGCCTGCCTTTTACTTACTTGCACGTTTTCACATACTCAGAACGGCCGGGCACTCCGGCTGCAGAATCGGAGGGGCAAATTCCTATCCCAGTCCGCAAGCAGCGTAACAAAGTGTTGCGCGATTTAGCCGCACAAAAGAATTTGGAATTCCGCAGAAGTATGGTGGGCCGCAAACTTTCCGTGGTGACGTTGGGTGAAGGCAACATTGCGTTAAGTTCGAATTATCTGAAAGTGGAATTAGCCGAACCGCTTCCGGCCAATCGGTTGCTGGATGTTCAGATTGAAGGTGTGACGGAAAGCAATCTACGGCAAGCCGCTTTGTTGACCGTTCTGGCTTAGCTTCAAGAATACTTTCAACAAAGCCTGAGCCGAATGGTGCCAGGAAAATTCAGAGGCGCGTTGCAGGGATTTGGATCTGAGAGAAGGATCGTTCACGGCAAGTTGCAGTGCGGCTGCCCAGGATGGAACATCCATCGGCGGGCAAATCATACCCGCATCGCCAACTACTTCGGTCAGGCCGTTTCCGGAGGAAACAACCACTGGTGCGCCGCATGCCATGGCTTCCAGTGCGGGCAATCCAAACCCTTCATCGAGCGAAGGCATTGCGAAAACTGCTGCGCCGGAGTAGAGTTCCCGCAAGCGTTCATCGGTGACAAAACCGGTGAATTCGATTCGGCTGTTCAAGTTCAGCCGGGTGATTTGTTGCACTAAACTTGCATAGCAACCTTTGAAACCGTCCCCCTGATAATCGCCTGCAAGGACCAATCTCAGGTTGGGGTTCAGGTGCGAGAAAGCCTCAATCAAAACGGGCAGGTTCTTGTTTGGACTAATGCCGCCGGCGTAAAGAATGTAGGGCTGCCCATTATCCGCAGCAACGGGGTGAAAGAAAGGGGAGACGGCATTTGGGACCACGCTGATGCGGCTGCCGGGTTCTTCGAACAAGGAACTAATTTGACGAGCCGAGTAATTAGAAACAGTCACGATATGATCTGCCTGCCAGAGTGCTCCTTTCACTTTCAGATTCCAAAACAATTCCTGCATGGGCGTAGAAAACGCGAGGTGCGGGTTGCGATCAGCAATCGTATCGTGGATGCCAACGATGTTGGGAATTCGCCGGTGAAGTGGGAACCAGGAATAAACGGCGGGGTAAAAAAACAGGTCGAGCTGTTCGATGGATACAGCGCGCCCCATTCGCAGCAGGTCTGATGCAGAGCGGCGGCCATCGGAGGTGGCTGCTTCTTTCACTGTTTGCGAAGTGCCGACGATTCTTGCAATTAAGTTGGGATGAGAAGGAATGTCGGCTGGTGAGTCGAGAAACAACAGATAGGTATTGCTGCTATCCGATTGGAGCAGCGTTGCCAATTGTTCGCGAAGCACGCGACCGAACCCACGGCGGTTGGACCAGCAACCACCATCGATCCCAATTCTCAAGCAACACTCCGGGCGAAGCGAATGGATCGGCGCAACCCGGTCCAGGTCTCGCCAAGAGGAGTCAGCAAGCTACTCAACCAAATGGGATGGCCCATGGAACGGACATCGATTCGAGGCAGAAGATGAGGTGCGTCGTTACTAGAAATGTGACGGAATTCAGTTGTGCATGCTGCTGCGAAGTGACGTTGAACGGTGAGATGACTGCGGGCATCGGTTGAACCATAAGGGTAGGCGAATTCTGTGACAGCGACTCCGAGCTTGTCTTCCAGGGTCTGTTTGCCGGAAACAATTTCAGCCCTCTGTGCTTCAAAGGAGAGTTTATGAAGGGGGGGATGAGTAGCGGTGTGCGATCCGATGCCAATCCCGGCTTTGTGAATATACCTGAGATCATCCCAATTAAGTAAGGGAAGTTTGGGGATCCCAGAGGGCTGGCCGGGCCAATGGTTATCTTTACCTACGAATTCGCTGACGGCAAAAAGAGTGGCCGGAAAGTTGTGGTGCTGAAGAACCGGGAAGGCGTATTGGAGGAAGTTTTGAAAGCCATCATCAAAGGTAAGGGCGACGGCGTTTGGCGTTGTCAGAATCTGCGAAAGCGGGACGACATTATTGCCGGATTTGGTTAGCGCCTGAAGCTGTCTGGAGAAAACAGCAGGGGCAATGGAAATAGGCGAACCACTCGTATCGAGGGAATGCCAGGTAAGGATTGCGGAAGGCATCGTGTCATTGGTTACGATAACAAAGTGAGCAACAACCCGTACAAGAAAATATCCAGCAGGCTGGTGTATGAAAATCCGTGGATGAAGCTGCGCGAAGATGCAGTGACCAGACCCAATGGAAAGGCCGGCATTTTTGGCAGCGTTGAAATTGGCCCAGGTGCATCTGTGCTGGCAATTGACCGTGAGAAAAACACCTATCTTGTCCGCGAATGGAAGTACCCATTGGCGAGGTACACGCTGGAGGTGATTAGCGGTGGCAAAGATGGCGACGAGACTTTTGAGCAATGTGTGAGAAGGGAACTGGAAGAAGAAGCTGGATTGACTGGCGGAAACTTGATTCCACTTGGGCTGATGGAGACGATAACTACTATTGTGAAGTCGCAAGTTCAGTTGTTCTTAGCAACAGATGTGGAGCCGGGAGTGGTGATTCCCGGAGATGACGACATTATGGAGGTGGTGAAGATGCCCTTTACGGAGGCCCTTGAAAAAGCGATGAACGCAGAGTTTGAACATGCTGCAACGATGATTACGATTCTGAAAGCGGCAAGACTGTTGGGGTATTGATTTGATACAACTGATGGTGATGTTTCCAACACGAAGTTTATTCCTTTTCACGCTTACGATGGGGCTGGTGCAATCGCAGGGCCGCTATAAATGGAATGATGGAGATGACCATGGAGACCCACCATATCTCATCGAACAGGGATGGAACGCATTGTTCAATGGACCAAGCAGCCTTAGCAGTTGGCAGGGTCAGGACGGCAAACCACTGGCATGGATCAGCACGGCTGGCGTGGTGTGGGAACGGCTACTTGGCCCCACCAGACTTACCGCGCTGCCTGCGCAGGGTGACCGCTTGATGAATGGGCCAAACGGGAAAGTTCATAACATCGTAACTTCTGACAAGTTTGGTGATGTTGAGTTGTATGTCGAGTTTCTGATCTGCAAAGGATCGAATTCCGGTGTGTATCTTCATGGTCTATATGAGGTCCAGATTTTTGATAGTTATGGCTCTTCCGAGCCAATGAAAACTTCCGACGGTGGGGGAATTTACCACAAGTGGATCAACGAACAGGGAGTGGGTGGATCAGCGCCATCGCGCAACGCGAGTCGGCGGCCCGGCGAGTGGCAGAGCTATCATGTTTGGTTCCGTGCACCGCGTTTCGATGTCAGCGGCAAAAAAACGGAGAATGCAAAATTCATTCGAGTGCTGCACAACGGATTATCGGTGCAGGACAACTTCGAGATTGATGGACCCACGCGGTCCGGCATGAACGTAAAGGAAGCCCCGATGAATCCGATCATGCTGCAAGGGGATCACGGCCAGGTGGCGTTTCGGAATATTTATATAAGGCCGCTGCAGCCGCTTGTGAATCGGTAAAGTGTGAAAACACACTTGTGCCTTGAGTTTTGTTGAACTTTTCAATTTGAACCGTTGTTCTCCTCGCAAACTGGGGCGAATTCAGGATTGAACCATTCCGCCGGCCAGCGGAATGATGGACCCTGACCTTTGCTTTAGCTTTTGAGGAGAACTGTACGATCCGTTAAACTCGAACGTCCGAGAGCCGGCATCCCGCCAGTCAGTTCTGTTTTCTGGGAACGGAGAGTCAGGAACCAAGGTTGACGTTGCTTCGCAGCCACGGCACTAGTTTGTCAAAGCTGAATTCTCCGCTTTCATACAGTTCCGAGACGAAGGCATAAGCGTCCCCGGCATCCGCCGTCAACTGTGCGCCGTTGATGGCGAGAAACGTATAGGTGGCCGCAAAAGACGTTCGCTTGTTGCCATCGATGAAGGGATGGTTCTGAGCCAAGCTCTCCCAAAGCGCAGCCGCTTCTTCGATCAGATCGGCATAATAGCCGGTTTAAGGGCGATAGAGCGCCGATTCCAGAAGACCGTGGTCACGAACACCTTGCGATCCGCCGTAACGCTCGATCTGATCCTCATGCATGGCGAGGACTTCGGGCAGCGTGAGGTAGTCGGTCATTTCGCGAGCTTCTTATTTCGCGAGCTTCTTATAGAGTTCACCGTATTTTTCGTGGCTTGCGAGGTAGGCTGCCATCACATGCGGACGGGGCCAAGTGTTCTTCCGCTTCTCGATCAAATCGGCCAGAGCTTCATCCACGAGTGTCTGGATCTGCCGCCCCTCTTTTTGCGCGAGGGTACGGACAGTGGACAGGATTTCCGAATTGACCTGCGTTGCGAATTTTTCTCTGACCTGAGACATGGTCACCTCTTTTGATGCACACGCGCACAACCGAACTCTGGCGGGACCGGATATGGATGTCCTTGTCGCATCGGTGACCCACGGGCTCTGTGCGCTTCTCACCTGACTCCAAGTTTCTCACGACACATCATGATGCGTCAAGAAACACGAAGGATAGGGTTCCACACGATATCCGGGTAGCGGAAGGGCGCTCGGGACGGGACCTCGAAATCTAGTGTGTCAATTTTGGGCAGGGCCGTCGGTTCCCAAATGTGGTCGAGGCTCCGACTTCCCCGACCGAGTCACAGCAGCCCAAGCCGCCCAAGCAAGCTTGAGCAAGACATTGGCACCCGAGAGTGGGCGCATTTTGGACAGTCGCGAGTTGATCTAAAAGACAAAGCGCAAACCCATTTGCATGATACGGGGGGCGGAGGTGGTATCGATCTGGCCTGGGCGTACTGCGCCAATGTTGCTACGTGGGTCACCGAGGTTGGCGTGGTTGAGCGCGTTGAACATCTCCCAGCGGTATTGGAGCTCCCGTCGTTCGCCGATGTGGAACCCTTTAAACAGTGCGAAGTCGAGGTTGTAGCTGCCTGGTCCGACGATGACATTGCGGCCGAAGTTTCCAAAGGTCCCGAGCGCCGGAATGGCGAACGCTGCCGCGTTGAAGTATGCGGCCATCTGTTCGTCGCGGGAGCGGCCAGAGGCTAAATAAGGATTGCCAACGAGGTTTGCACGCTGGGTGCCGGAACCAGAGAGCGCACGGTCGCTACCGGAGACAATATTGACGGGCGTGCCGGTCTGCGCGTTGAAGATACCGTTGGTTTGCCAACCGCCGAGGACCCATTTAGCGACGCCGGCGGCAGGACCAGGAACATTCCAGAGAAAGCTGGCGATGAAACGTTGGCGGACGTCGAAATCGGACAGGCCTTTGTCGGCGCCGATGTTGAAGGGGTTCTGGCCGGTGAAACCATCGACCTCGAGAGAGCTGGCGTCGAGCGAGCGGCCGTAAGTGTAGCTAGCCAGGACCGTGTAGCCCTTGGTAAACCGTTTGTTGAGTGTTGCCTGGAAGGCGTTGTAGCTGGAGTTAATGTTGTTCTGGTAGTTGATGATGCTTTGGAACGTAGGAGCGTAGATGCGGCGGGCGTTGATGTTGGCGGTGGTGGCGCCGGGGCCAAAGACAGCCGGGTTGGCTTCAACACGACTGGAGAGTTTAGTGCCCTTGGATGCGACGTAGGCAAGCGTAGTGGTGAAGCCCGCAGCCACCTCCCGTTGGACGTTCAGATTCCACTGTTGGATATAGGAGGTGGCGAGATCGGGATCAATGGAAAGGCCAACGGTAACGGGCAGTGTGAATCGGTATCGGCCGCGCTCCTCGGCGTTGGCGGGTGGCGTGTAGGGGAAGGGATTGGCGATGCCGCGATAGGGGTCGGAGAAACTGGCAGGCTGGTTAATGGTGGTCTGGAAGGAATAGGGCGGGGAGTTAACGAAGTGGCTGAGCATGTGAAAGCGCGGACTGTCGAAGAAGACTCCGTAGCCTGCGCGGACACTGGTCTTATTGGAGCCGCCGGGACGCCATGCGAGGCCGAGGCGGGGAGCGAAGTTGTTCCAATCCGTATCGGTGCCGCCGCGCTGAACGCCGGAATCTCCCACGTAGAGCAAGCCAGGGGGGGCGGAGGGGAACACCTTCGATTGCTGGCCGGGACGGAAGACGGTGAGTTCGTCGTTGGTGGCGTAGAAAGGCAGGTAAGGCTCCCAACGCACGCCGGTGCTCATGGTCAGGGTTTTCGTGACCTTGATGTCGTCCTGAAGGAAGAACGAGGGTGCGTTGTTAGCATTTCGGTTGAGGCGGAGCGAGCCCTGGGTCATGGCGGAGGGCCGGCCGAGGAGGAAGTCGGCGAACGATTCATTTGAGAAGCGGCCATCGAAGGTGAATTGCGGATCAATGCCATTACCGGTGACGCGGTCCGAGAAGCTGTAACGGTATTCGCCGCCGAGTTTGACCTGGTGCCGGCCGCGGATCCAGGAGAGGGTGTAAGTGCCTTGGTAGGTTCGGCGGTCGATGGTGACGAGGTTGTCCTGAGCGAGGTTCCAGTAGCCGTTTACGGCTCCGCGATAAAGCGGGATAAGCTTCAATCCGCTGGTATCAGGCGCACCGCGATTGACCTTCACGCCAAGCTCGGCAAAGCCGATTCCATCTCCCGGACCAACGGGCAGTGGGCCGCGTACGATCTTGGTTTGATTCGCGGTGAACTGGCCGGAGCCGAGGAGTCCAGGGGAGATGGTCCATGTATGTTGGCCCTGGATGTTGTAGCTGTTGAAGCTGTTTTCGGCGTGAAGGACGGGAAGGCCGGCTGTGTTGGATTCGAAACTCTTGCTCAGGAAAACGCGACCGGTGAGCCGCTGGGCGGCAGAGAGCTGGTGGTCGACGCGGCCGATGTACTGGTTGGCGTCCTGAAGATTGGGGCGGTTAAAGATGAAGCGGTTGTTGGTGGCGTTGGGGAGTGGGACGGAGAGCTTGGTGAGGAAGTTGAGTGATGCGGGATCGAAGCGGGACGAAGGGATCTGGCCACCGGGAAAAGGTTGGTTGGTGGAGGGGTCGTTGGGGAAACGTGTGAAGGCACCGAAGTTTCCAGAGCGCATGGCGGCGCTGGGCACGGTGAGGCCGGAGAAGGTGGCGCCGGAGCGTTCACGCAGGCCCTCGTAGGAGCCGAAGAAGAAGGTGCGGTCGCGGATGACGGGGCCGCCGGCGGAGCCGCCGAACTGGTTGCGGCGAAGCTTTCCTTTTTCCAGACCGAAAAAGCTGCGGGCGTCCATCACGTCGTTGCGGATGAACTCATAGGCTGAGCCGTGAAATTTGTTGGTTCCGGATTTGGTGACGGCATTGATAATTGCGCCGGAGTTACGGCCGTATTCAGCGGAGAAGTTGTTGGTCTGAACGCTAAACTCCTCCAGCGAGTCGGGGTTGGGGAGGATGGCGGCAGTGTTGAGTTGCGGGTCGTTGTTATCGCCGCCGTCAAGAAGATAGTTGTTGGCGGTACCGCGCGCGCCATTGACGGAAATACCGTTGTTTTGCCCGAGGCCGTTATTGCCTCCGCCCGGAACGGCACCGGGGAGTAGGCGAACCAGTTGCAGGGCGTTGCGGCCGTTTAGCGGGAGTTCCGTGATGCGGCGTTCGTCGATAATCTCCTTCAGCGTGGCGCCGACGGTCTCCACTTGAGAGACGGAGCCGCCAACCGTAATGGATTCGGAGACCTGCCCCAGTTCGAGCACAGCCTGGACCTGGCGCGTGGCGTCAGCATCAAGGCGGAAGGTCTGCGAGCGGAAGGGCCTGAAGCCGTCCCGGGTGACTTCCACGCGATACTCGCCGATGGGGAGTTGCGGAAGCGTGAAGCGGCCGTCAGCATCGGAGACGGCGGAGGAGACGAGGCCGGTCCCTTCGTTGACAGCACGCACGGCGGCGCTGGGGACAATAGCGCCGGACTTGTCCTGGATTGCTCCGGTGATCTGTCCGGTAGATTGTGCGAGGACAACGGCAACAGAAGCGAGTGCGAGGAGAAAGCGAGTCATTGAAGAAGTATATAATTTTTAGCACTTGAAGGCCCGGTCAAGGATTTTGTGTAACAACGATTCTCCCTGTTGACTTACTTTGCTTCCCGTTGGTGAGGTCTCTCCCGCCGACCAGGATAGATCGTCTCAAACTGGTCTTCGAGAGGATCATTCTAATCCAATCACCCATCAGCGGGCATTCGCATCGTTTTTAGTCTGTCAGCGCGAACAACGTCTCGGGTATGGGAGATCGAAAATCCGTAAAGTGCCGAAGTGGCTCAAACCTCTATTACGTTGAACTGAATATTCCGCACTTACAACAAAACGATCACGAATAGGCGAAACATAATTCCCAAATCCTACCTCAGCTTCTCCATCATTTGAAGAGCCCTTGTGTTCTGGGGCTGCACTGCCAGCAATCTCCGCAAGACATCCAGGGCCTCCGGCTTCCTGCCCAAACGGTCCAGCAGCATCACCAGGTTGAGGTATCCACTCTCCTCCAGCGGAGCCTGTCGAATCGCTCTCCGAAACTCCTGCTCGCCCTTTGCCATAGCATCTGTCTCAACGTAGAGGATCCCCAGATTGTTCGCCAGCTCAGTGGATTCCTCCATTGCCGCTCGCACCGCCTCATATTCGCGCAGTGCCTCACTATACTTGCCCGCTGCCGCAAGCACCGATCCCAAGTTAAGCCGGTACTCCGCATTCTCCGCCTCCAGACGTACCGCGTTGCGAAAGGCCACTATAGCTCCCGGCAAGTCCTGTGCGGCAAACATCGCCGATCCCAGTCCGTTGTGCGCAAATGCATCGTCTGCTTGAGCGGCCAACACTTGCCGGAAGGCTTCGCGCGCCGCTCCTGGCTGCCCTTGCTTCAAACGCAACGTTCCCAAGTTCGCCAGCGCGTCCAACTGCCGGGGGTATGCGCTCAAGGTCCGCAGCAGCAAGGCTTCGGCCTTGTCCAAATCGCCTTGTTCCAGCAGTACGCCTGCGTAGTTGTTCAATGCCTCCGCAGTTGGGTTGCCGCGCGAAATAGCCTCGTCGAAATACACGGTGCTTTCGGCACTCAATCCATGCTCCGCCAGCGCTGTTGCGATTTCTACGTAGTTGCGCTGCGGGCCCGGGCCGTACCATTGGCCGGCAAAAGGGAGGGACGGCCTGTTCGTGGAACCCAGATCCGCCAGGATCACCGCGCTGGAGGTCACCCCCTTGTACACCTTAACCACTCGCCCTCTCTCGTCCAATAGAAAACTCATCGGCAATCCAATATCCTGCTGGCGGTCGAACAGATGCCGGTGAAACAAATTCCATGCCGCGATTTGGCGCTCCGCCGGATGCAGCAGCGCAAATGGCGCGCCGGGTTTCCTGGTCTTGTCTTCATCGACGGAAGCCACCACTACGGTCAAGCCTGCCTTCCGGAATTGCCCGGCCGCCTTGGTCCACTCGGTCATTTCCTGCCTGCAAGGAGGGCACCAGGACGCCCAAAAGTTAAGCAGCGTCCTGTGCGAAGGTCGCAACCCTTCGAGGGCTGGCGCAGCCACGGCCTCCGTTAGCCACACAGACGCCGCTGGTACCGCTTCCTGAGCTACGTGCGCCAAGGCCTGCCCTCGCACGATCACCTCGAATCGAGTCTCACCTTCCTTAAGCCGCACTCTGCCTCGCTGCGGTACAACGGGGAACGCCTGCCTTTTCCCGCTGGGCCATAATATGCGCAACTCGCGAGCCTGTTCTCCCGCTTCCAATGCGAAATGCAAGAGCCGCGAAGACTGCGCAAGGTAGCCTCCTCCCGCCTGCACTGTGCGCGTGAGCGTTCGTCCCCGATTCGTTTCCATTTCCGCCACAGCCCCGATTGCATCGCGGTTCGACCGTTCTCCGCTGCCTTGCAGTTCCAGCATCAGCGCTCCGGTGCCCGGCTGATTCCTCCACAGTTGCAAACGAGGCGCAGTGCGCGACATCAGGACCAAATCCAGCGCTCCATCGCCATCAAGATCTAGTGTGGCGAACGCACGCCCATCCCCCGCAGAATCCAAACCGCTAAGGAACGATTCATCCTCAAAACGCCCATTTCCCAGATTGCGATAACAAACGTCGCGTTCCCGGCCGCTCCACGAACCGTCCGCACGAATGAGCAAATTTACGGCTCGCCACGCCTCACGGTAAGCCCGCGACCCGCTGCTTTGCTGTGGGGTTCGCGACACGACCTGCCGCCAGAAAAAGCTTCACAAATCATGTGTGTTAGGGCCGGTGATGTATCCGTTGGTGACGAAGATATCAAGCCGCCCATCGTTGTCGTAGTCCCACAACCCACTTCCCCAGGCCCATCGCCCAAAGGCCACGCCGGCTTCCAACGTGACGTCTTGAAAGGTCCCGTCGCCGTTGTTCTTAAAGAGTGAATTTCCACGTGCCTGCCGCTGAAACGCGGCCCGGACCGCCTCATCGCCCGCAACTTCTGCAAAGGCCGGATTAAACGTCAAGCGCTGTCCGGCGCTGGACCACATGTTGCAGACATACAGGTCCAGCCACCCGTCGCCATTGTAGTCGCCCCACGCCACTGACATCCCCGCTCCCAAATCCTCCACTCCCGCCTTGGCCGCCACGTCGGTAAAGCTGCCGTCCCCATTATTCCGGTACAGGTTGTTCCGCCCGAAATCATTGGCGACATACAGATCCGGCCAACCGTCTTTGTCATAGTCCGCCCAGGAGGCCGCAAAACTGAAACGGTTGTTGTTCTGGTTCATGCCACTTGCCGCTGTCACATCCTCGAAAGTGCCGTCCCCTCGATTGCGATAGAGGATGTTCGGCGGCCCGTTGGTTGCGTCGTAGTAGGGCGTCGGCGCATCGTAGGTGCCGCTGGCGCTCCAGAAATCGTATGCGCACACATATAGATCTAAGTATCCGTCGCGGTCATAATCGGCAAGTGCCGCCGATGTGAGCGTCGCGGCAGATTCCTGCATTCCGTTCTGCACGCGCCGTTCAAACTTTCCCCGACCATCGTTGATGAAGACCAGCACACGCGTTCCGGCGATCACGATGAGATCCTGATCGCCGTCATTGTCCAGATCGCCAAACAGGGCCATCGTTGAAGCGTCCAGAACACCCACGCCCGCCGTGTGCGTTACATCGTCAAAAGTTCCGTCGCCATTGTTCCTGTAGAGCCGGTTCGGCAGTCCGGCCGGCTGGCACACGTAGAGATCCTCCCAACCGTCACCATTGTAATCGCCCACCGCGATGCCGTTGTGGCCGTAAACATCAATACCGGTAGCAGCATCCAGAACGGTGCGCCAGGTGTCCAGGCTGCGCGTTAGTTGGTGCCGGTACGATGTGTTGTGCCCCAGTGCCGCCTGCGAAACATCGCGAAAGCGGGGTCCGGCGCTGGTGTTCTCGCGCATCGCCTCCGTCAGGAAGCTTCGCAGTTTCCAACCCGCGCTGCTCTTGTCAAACACCGCTGCGGCATGGCCCAATATCGACAGGCGTTGGCCATTCTTCGCGATGCCACCCAGTTCCACCCGCAGACGCAATGCCGTGCTCGCCACCGCCGCCACGGCGCGATTGCTCGCAATGATTTTTAGCTCCAGTAATTGAACCTGACGGAAGCGGTCAACCGTGCCCTTGGGCCAAGGCAAGCTGGCCTTGTTCTTTTGAATCCAGGCGTTCAGTGCCTCGTAATCCTGTTCTCCTATCCAGCCATCTTTATTGGCATCCGTTCGCTCCAACACCCGTTCAACTGCCGGAGCACGCGGAGCTTTGGCGGAAACAGGGAAGCTGGTCTGTCCGTTGACGGTCAAAGCACAGACTAGCCAGGGAACGATTGACGCTAACCGCTGCAAGGCTTTAGAACTCGAAACGGAGACTCATCTGAATCTGCCGGCCCGTCCCGCGCGTGCTGGTGATGCGGCCAAAATCGCCGCGTCCGCGCACTGCGTTGGGCGTGGTGAAATTGGGCCGGTTTGGAACGTTATAGAAATCAGTACGGAAGATCAGCCGGTAGCGCTCTTTGATTTCCCAGCGCTTGTTCACCGACGCGTCTATGTTCATTTGTTTCGGCCCGAAGCCAACATTCCGGGCAGCGTTTCCGAAGTTGCCCGTGCCGGGAGCCGCAAAGCACGAAGTGTTAAACCACTGATTCAGATAATCGGCGCGGGAACGTCCGCTGTCAATCACCGGATCACAAGTTAGGTTCGGCCTCGGGCTACCCGCGAACGTATTGCTCAAATTCGTCTGTTCCACCGCCCCCCAGGGCGCTCCGGAGTGGACTTCAGCAATCAACCCTAACGTCCAGCCGCCGATCACAGCGTCGAGAAAGGAGTTTTTG
The DNA here is from genome assembly GCA_043755435.1 of Bryobacterales bacterium. GTDB lineage: Bacteria > Acidobacteriota > Terriglobia > Bryobacterales > Bryobacteraceae > JANXSF01. The sequence goes on from JAYUSZ010000145.1 coordinate 18,198, forward strand.
ATATCCAGTTTCTTGCCATTGCCGATGGGCAGTTCGTACACGGAGCTGCCAATAATCCGGTGCCGCAGATCGTTCCCCGAATACGATTTGTCCAGTTTCCGCAATTCGGGGTGGGTATACCCGTTGCCTTCACCGCCGGCGAACTCGTTGCCGCCTTCGATGTTGTCGAGGTACTTCGACCAGGTATAGTTCGCGAGCAGATTCAAGCCCTTCGAGTAGCGGCGTTCCAACTTCAGGTTCATTGCGTGATAGTTGGAATTGCCCCAATTCGGTGTCAGCCGGTTGACGTTGTTGTACTGCGGAAAAATACGCGCGGTTTGGGTCTGTGCCGCCGGCCCTCGCCCGTTCACCAGGGGAATGACGTTGATGTTCACCGCCGCGCCGCCCAGCTTCGTGCCTAAGTTTCCGAGGTAGGCGGCCTCAAACAGCAGGTTCCCGCCCAACTCACGTTGGATGGTGAAATTCAACTGCTGCGAATAGCCGTTGACATGGTCCTGAGAGATAAAGTCGGGTGCGGCGCGCGGCGCGGTTCCCACGGGAACGGCTCCCCAACCCGGACCGATGGGCTCGCGTGATCCCGTCGGTAAGCCATTGCGGAACAGGAACGCCGGGGTCAAGCCGCCATCAGGGGACGAGAAGGAAAAATTCGCGCCAAAGCCCTGCGACAAGGTGTTCACCACCGCTCCAAAATAGGCTCCCAGGTAGTTAATGCCATAGCCACCGCGCACCACGGTGCGCGCCATGGGCTTCCAGGCAAAGCCGATGCGCGGCGCGAGGTTGTTCTTGTCGAAAGGATGCGCGTACTTGCCCAGCCCATCGCGGCCGGAATAGGTCACGATACCCGGTGTGCGGGAGACGGGATTGATGGCCGTCCCATTGAAGCCGCTCTGCCGGTTCTCGAGCCGTTCCCAGCGGGGTGTATCCATTTCCCAGCGTAACCCGAGATTCAGCGTCAGGTTTTTCGAAATTTTCCAATCGTCTTGGATATACGCGCCGTAATAGTCGGTCCGCGCCTCAAGCAAGTCCGGCCGGTTCTGCCCTGCGCTCGTCGTCCATCCCAGCAGAAAAGAAGCCATTCCGCTGCGTGTGGCGCGGTCATTAAAGGTAAAGGTTCCGCCACCGGTCTGCGACAACTCATCCTTATTAAGCGAGTAGCGGAACTCAAAGCCGGTCTTGAGGGTGTGCTTGCCCTTGATGATCGTCAGGTTGTCCACCAGATGGTGCGTCAGGATCGGCGTCTGGATGCGCTCATTCGGCGCAGTGCTGAAGCCGGATTGCCCAGTCACGCCAATCACTGGGAACGAGTTCGAGTCCACGCCCTTCAGTCCAAGGGTCTGGTTGAAATTGGAACCAGTGCCCGCCGCCCGGTTGATGTGCTTCCGGACAGAGTAGCCGTAGCGCGCCTCATTCAAAACCGTTGGAGTAAAGTTATGTATCCAGGTGCCGAGGATCGAGTGGATCTTGTTCTCGCGAATGCCGGCGCGCGTGTCCGAATTCCGGTCCGGATAGGCGCTGGCGATGTCCTGCGGCGCGGCGATCACGCTATAACGGCCAAAGATGCGGTCGTTGTTGCCAAGGGAGTGATCCACGCGGGTGGTCAACGAATCCTGCGTCTGCTTGTCGGAAAGATTCACCGCGTAGTTCGCGCCGGGCGCCCGCGTGATGTCCGAGGCCAGATTGGCATTTGGATAGAGGGCGACCAGTTGGCGGGCAATGGGGTCGATGCGGGTGGTGGGAATCACGTTGCCGGGGAAAGGCTGCGCAGTGGAAGGGTCCAGCACGGCAATGTCCCGGCGGTTCGAAAAATCGCCCGACCGTTCCGGTGCGTGCGGCACAATCAGGTTCGAGATGGTTACGCCGTCGCGCCGCCGCGCGCCTTCATAATTGACGAAGAAAAAGGTCCGGTCTTTCCGTATGGGGCCACCCACTGACGCGCCGAAAATGTTGTAGCGCAGGGGTGCCTTGCGCGAAGCGAAAAAGGTCCGCGTGTCCAGCACTTGATTGCGGAGAAACTCGTAAGCCGCGCCGTGGAACTGATTCGTGCCCGAGCGCGTCGTCATGAGGATCAACCCGCCGCCGGCCCGTCCAAACTCCGCCGAGAAATTGCTCATTTCCGCCTTGAACTCCTGCAAAGACTCCGCTGGCGGGTTCAATTGCAGTTGCGCCACACCTAGCGACATATTCTGCACTACGGCGCCATCCAACTGCCACATCTGGTTCTGGCTGCGTCCGCCCGCCATCGAAAACATCGGCACCTGTTCCCCACCCGTCTCGTTCGAGAAGGCTACCGCGCCCAAAAGGCGCACCAAACCGGCTGTCCTCCGGCTTTCGAGCGGCATGTTTAATACCGTTGTCCGCTCAATCAACTGGCCAACGGACGAAGTCTCAGATTCGAGCATGGCAGCTTGTGCCGTCACTTCAACCGTTTCTGAAACTGCACCCAGCGACAGACGAAGATCCACGGTTCGCGTGATACCTGTCTCCAGGGTGATGCCGCTTTGCAGCGCCTTCTTAAATCCCGCCTTCTCCACGGAGACTTCGTACCCACCCGGAATCAAGGAAGGAAATTGGTAGTTCCCCGATTCGTTCGTCGCCGATTCTGTCGTGACGCCTGTCAGCACATTGCGCGTGACCACTCTCGCTCCCGCAACCACGGCCCCCGAATCATCGGTGACGGATCCCGTGAGACGGGACTGTGTTTGAGCTAAAACTAACGAACAAAGTGCCGCTAGCGCTGTCAGAATCGACTTTGTACGCATGGACTCGATAATACCACGCGCCAAAGGTGTCAACCCTTCAGTTGCAAGCCGCCACTGGGCACCCCAGATGTCAAGTTCGTGAAACTCCGGGACGGGGGTTCAATTCCTTTGCGCATCTCGGTAGTGAGGCCTCGATTCTGAGCTGAGCCCTGCCGACTCCCTCATGCCGCTTTAGCCGCCTCCCGCGGACCAGGATAGATCGTCTCAAACTGGATCATCGCCTCTTTCCAATACTCTGCTGTGTTCCACTCTTTGGCCTCGGCTATGCCGCAGTGGTTTAGGCGGCGCAACATGGTCTTCGAGAGGATCTTTCGAATCCTCTCGCCCATGGCGCGGACGTTAACTGAGGATGTGAGCATCGGCATACCGCGAACATGGGCACGAGAGAATGGCCACTTCGGGGCATTGGAACTCTTTGAAAGATGAGACCTTAAGTCTCCCTAGAACTGAAGGATTCGGTGAAACGGTAATGGAAGTCTTAGAGTTCAGATCTTTGAGCGGATTTCGAGGCGGCCCTACCGCTTTCATCTATTCTGATAATGCCACTGGCATGCATTTGATCTAACCGTTAGGAGGATCCCAAGGGTGGAGATCCTCATTTCCGCCACGGTCCTGAGATCACATGCGAACAGAACCGCGCGGACCAAGATCTGCAGAAAGTCATGTTTGTGAGAGTAAGAATTCTAGCTGGAACTGTGAACGATGCTTCCGGCACCACTACTACATGCTTAAGAAGGTCTTGGGAATGGTCCCGTCTGTCCCAGATTTTCCATCAAGGACGAGAGGGGTGCACCTAATCCGACTCAATCAACTTTGCAACCTCAGCGCGCAACTCCGCAGTGAAAGATTCCCGTTCTCTTAATGTCAATCCATCCACCGAAACTGGGACGCCGATTCTGACCGTCACCCTACCCGGATGAATCACCTTACTCCCCCTAGGCATGATTTCTCGGGTCCCAATTAACCCCACGGGCACCACAGGTACCCCAGCCTTGATCGCTACGAATGCGGCACCGCCTTTGAACTCGCCAAACTCGCCAAGACTGCGTCCACCTTCAGGAAAGATCAACAAGGAGATGCCCTTTTCACGCACCGTTTTCCCGGCATCATGCATGCTACGGACTGCATCTCTTGGGTTCTCTGTCTCGATCGAAACATGGCCAGCACTCCGCAGATGGTGGCCCAGAAATGGGATTCGAAATAAACCTGCGCGCGCCATGAAACGAAAATTGGAAGAAATGTTTGCCAACAAGACAGGCGTATCAGCATAGCTCAGATGGTTGGAAACGAAAATGTAGTTACGGGATAGATCCAAATTCTGAAGCCCTTCAACCTTTACCCTGATACCCATTACACGGCACAATATCTTTCCCCAAACGCGGGCGCACCAAGCCTGGCGTCGGCCAGTGCCGTCAAAGGGCATGATCGCCAAGCTGCACAATGCCATAAACATGGTTGCCAGGACTATAAGGGGGGCGCGGTAGATGATTGTGACAAAACCGTCGAACATGAATTTAGCCTGGCAGTTCCCCTGCAAATACTCTCGATTCATAGCAGCCATCAAGCATATTCGCCAAGCTCCGCTCCATTTCTCTTGTGAATGCCTTACGATCCTCACGCGTTAGATGGCCCACAGGTAAGGGATCCCCAACACGGATTAGCACATCACCAGAATGAAAAATCGTTCCATGCATAGGGAGAATTTCCCGGGTTCCAATCAACGCAATAGGCACCACAGGCACTCCCGATTGGATGGCCAGATAAGCGGCACCGCCCTTGAATTTTCCAAACTTCCCTTCGGATCGCCCGCCCTCTGGAAAAATCAATAGCGAGAGTCGCTTTTCCCGCACAATGCGTCCAGCGGCAGAAAGCGTTCGCACTGCCTTCCAGGGGTTATCCAACATGACCGGAATGTGGCCGGCAGTTCGCAAATGCCCGCCCATAAAAGGGATCGAGAAGAGCGCACTCTTTGCAAGAAACCGGAAGTTGGTTGGGAGATTCCCCAGCAGAGCAGGAGTATCGGTATAACTTAAATGGTTTGCGGCGAAAATGTAGTTGCGGGAAAAGTCCAGCTTTTCCAGTCCTTCAAACCTAACACGAATTCCCATTGCCAAGCACAGCATTTTTGCCCAAATCCGGGCAAGCCGAATTTGTCTGCTGCCGTCTTTATCAAATGGAGAAATCAGCATGCTAATAGAACCCATGATGATTGTGGAAAAAAACAACACGGGGTGAATGACAAGAAAAGTTCGCAGAATAGCCAACATGCGCCAATCTCTATTGTATGAGTAGAGACCGGGCCTCACCTACTAAATATAGGGACCCGGTAATAAAAGTAACATCCACATCTGCAATTGCCGCAATAGCATCGGCCAGATGTGGACGAATTACAACATTCGGATGAGATGAAAATTCCAGCAGAGCCTCTGGCCTCAAAGCGCGCGGCAGATTCGGCGACGTGAGAATTAACTGGTCGGCGAGAGGAAAAAGAATGGCAGCTAATTCATCCATCGATTTATCACGCATCGCACCAAAGATCAGCCCAACACGCTTGACCTTAAAAAACTTTCTGATGTAATCAGCCAACGCACGAGCTCCCGCTGGATTGTGGGCACCATCCAAAATAATGTACGGTGCCTTCGAGATATGTTCCAGGCGGCCTGGCCAAATGGTCCCGGCAATTCCTTTTTCAATTGCATCATTTTCAATCCCAAATACCTGCAGCGTCATGGCAGCCGTCAGACTATTTTCAAGTTGATGATCGCCTGCAAGGGGGCAATCAATTTGTAACTTACCAACTTCGTAGTGGCACGCTTTCTCGGTAAACCGGACATTCTCAGCCATCAAGTCATTCGTAGAATAGACATGGCAACGCAACTGACCAGCCCTCCGTTGAATTACGCCCATCGCTTCAACCCGCTGTTTGGCGACAACGGCCGGCCTTCCGGCTTTCAATATGCCCGCCTTTTCCCCAGCAATCCCTGCAATGCTGGCACCCAAGAACTGTTCGTGGTCGTAATCCACTGGAGTTATCACAGCCACTTCGGGCATTACAACGTTGGTCGCGTCAAGACGCCCTCCCATTCCCACTTCATATACAACAGCCTCAACCCTATGCTGTTTGAAAATGTGAAAAGCCATCAATGTGATGGTCTCAAAATAGGAAGGGTGAACGGCAATAGCGCCAGCTTCCAGCAGTTGCTCCGCAGTCCTATGGACTACGTCGAACGCTGATGAAAACTCCTCCCGTCCAATAGGTGTGCCGTTGATGCAAATTCTCTCTGTTGGATGCTGCAAGTGAGGCGATGTAAAAAGTCCGGTCTTCAACCCCGCCGCATGCAGCCCGCAGGCGATCATCGCGCTGGTTGAACCCTTACCATTGGTTCCAGCAACATGCACAATCCTGCCTTGCCATTCAGGATGATCCATTGCTTCCAAAAGCAATTGCATTCGCTCCAGACCCAGTTTGGCTCCGCGCATTTCGTTGCCCAGGGCGTAAAGATAGTTGACTGAATCGAAATAATCCATTAGGGTGGGGTTTGTACCAGCATGACAGATGACAAGGTTTTTCGTGCTAAGCTCGCGGGTGAGGATTTGTAAATGAAAAAACTAGTGCTCTTGCTAACGGCCTCCGTTGTCCTTTTTGGACAAGCAGGCAAGACCACCCTGAAGACGGGAGATATGGCTCCGGATTTCAGCCTGAAAGGTTCCGACGGCAACACATATTCACTGTCGCAATTCAAAGGCAAGAATCCAGTAGTGCTGGCATTTTTCCCACTCGCCTTCACTGGTGGTTGAACAAAGGAAATGACTGGATACCAGGCTGGTATCTCAAAATTTGAAGGGATGGACGTAAAGGTCTTTGGCGCATCGGTGGATAGTCAAGCAACGCTTGCCCACTGGGCAAAGGAACTTGGCGCAACGTTCCCCCTGTTGAGTGATCAAATGCGCGGCACTGCCTTGAAGTATGGAGTTCTTCTGCCGGCTGGAATTTGTAGCCGGACAACTTTTATCATTGATGCCGACGGCAAGATTGTGGAAATCATTGAAGGGTCTGCGGCACTCGATGCCGCTGGTTCGGAGCTGGCTTGCCAGCGAATCAAAAAGAAGTAGACTGCATCAGGTTGTGAAGAAGAGCCCGCTCAGCCAAAGCTTTGGCTGAGTGGGCTTTTTTCAGATCTTTTTTTCCAGCCGGATGTACACCCCATCGAAACTCCGGTCGGGTGCAATTTGAACTTCAGCGGATATCCTATCGCCTTCCTTGAAATCGGTCGCCGTAATCGCCTTCTCTCCGTCAAAGAACTTTGTCTTCTTCGTGATATTGATCTTTTGCGTATTTCCATCTTCACTTTCCAGCAGCACAAATTTTTTGTCGATCACTTTGAGCAGCCCATTGAAACTTGGCAGAACCAAGGCGTTCGGATTTGCGCCGCCACGTTGTTTTTGCTGTCTGGGAGGCCTTCCCTGCCCTTTCACCTCGACGGCCAACGTCAACAGCGAAACACACAAGAGTGGAATGTATCTCATTCTTTAGTGTAAGATGCGTTTCACCTTAAACCGGTTACCACAAGGTACTTGCTGGCTGTCTGCCTTAGGGATTTGCCACCTTGCCATTTACCAGCCGAATCTGCACTGGCTTGCCGCCTTCCAGGTGATAGGTAAACGTTTCTTGCGACCCTTCGTCGCTGGTAATGGATCGTCGAAATGAAGGCTCGCCTAGTTTTGCCACCACCTCAGTACGATCGCTGCCCGCTGCGATTGCGGAAATCGCCTCTTGAGCTACAATTCGTTGTGCCGGAGCTGGTCGATCCACAAACGAATCCACTCTTTCGATTGTTGTTTGTCTAATTGCCTGTCGCGAGGACTGTGTGGGGCTGCCGCTGCTGTAGGTTCTCTTGATACGATCGCTAGCCCGTTCCGAAAGTAATTTATAGATACTGCGTCCACCCAGGTCGCTCGCTACTGATTCCAAGGGCGTCTTGGTTTCCCCACCTATGGAGCGATAGTTCGCCTCTCCCAATACGCCGTCCATGAATCGAATTTCTAACTTCTTTCCATCCAGGGCGTAGTAACACCAAAAATTCTTCCCGAAAATGCGATTCGGTTCACCTAAAATTGCCTCCACCTCTGAAGGCTGCTGAAACAGGTGTAGTTGGTTAGCTCTGCGTAGATCGGCCGGGCGATGATGATGAAACGCCACAACCCCAGGATTCGAATCCAATTCCCAGAACATCCTGTTTTTTCCAGGAGCATAAACCTCGCGATTATCCGGCGAGAACCAACGATTGTTGATCTTTTTTAGTAGAACCTTTTTTTGACCTGCGTTCACCATGCGGGTTTCTGTAACAGTTTGGCTAATGGCAGAAACAGCACCTAACATCAAAACAATCAAACTTCGCATCTAGTCAGTACCTCTCCAGGAATTGTTCAAATGCTGACGGGGGTCTATTTTCACCGCTAAGAGATTCACTAGTTCTGCGCAGTCTCATGGTTATGGCCAGCAAAACCAGCAATGCAGTAATCAAGAGTTTTGCAAGATTGAAGCGCCGTTGAAAAGTGCTGTTCACTCGCCTCTTGTGCGGCAACATTTTCAACAGGATTACAGACATCACAATGAATGTTGTGGTCAACAGCAGCGGATTCATTCCTCCCCAGATTAGAGTGGGGTATCAGATTCGGCAATCAATCAATTACCTGAGAACGACATGCAAAAAAATAGTAGTGTTCGCTTGCGGACACTACATCCCAACTGTGGACAACCCGTGTCCGGTATTTCTTTTTATAATCAATGAGTTACTAATGGTATGCCGCATGCAACCATTGGGGCCAGGAGACCCCCTATGAAACGTTTCTTTATGATTCTGCCAACCCTGTGGTTGCCTACAAACTTACTGGCTACCAACTCCGGTTCCTACCCCGTCGAGGTTCTGGAGACACATTCGCAACCCTTGGAACGCGGAGGAGTCCTTGAAATTGACGGCTCTTTTGGCGAGTTGATCATAGAAGGATGGTCCAGCCCTACCGTCAAGTTAAAACTGGAAAAAAGGACCAATCAATCCTACCCATTGTCCGATCATGATGAAATAAAACTCGAGCTTGATCGCACTTTGGTTTTATTTCGTAAAAGTGGCAATCATGGTCTCCGCATGGAAACCAGGCTCGCCGGATTTCATTTGTTGAAGCGGCCATTGCAGGGTAAAACGAATCTTAAACTCACCTACCATTTAATGGTTCCCCGCGACACGCGCTTGATAATCCGTCACGATGTGGGCCTTGTGAAAATCCGCGAAGTCATAGGCCAGCTTGATGTATCCAACCGAATCGGGGAATTGGATGTTAGTCTGGCCGCTTCGCAAAATTCAAGCATCTATGCAAGGGCTCGAGTTGGTGAAGTGGAGTCCGATTTCCATCCTGAAGCCCGCCGCAAGTTTCTGGTAGGAGCTGAATTGAAGGACGATTCCAGCAGTTCCTCCAGGAAAGTGGAATTGCGCGTCGGCGTTGGAGCTATTCGGATTTCAAAACAAAAGCCTGAGGAGATTTAGCATGGACAGCGTCATTGAGGATCTCCGGGTTGGTTTGCGGACAATGCGTTCCCACCCCACCTTTTATCTGCTGCCACTTCTGATCCTCTCCCTGGGCATGGGTAGCGCGCTGATGGTGTTCAGCTACATCAATGCCTGGATTATTCAGCCGATTGAATATCCAGATCCGGAAAGGCTGGTGTATTTTGAAAGCCTCAACAAGAAAGGCGGGTTTCACTTCGAGATCAGCGCACCAGATTTTGAAGATATCCAACGGCAGACCAAGCTACTGGAGAGCATCGCAGGCTACACAGTCATTACCAAGACTTTGACTGGCGACCATGAGCCGGAACGAGTGACCACCGCCGAAGTGTCAGCCGAGCTTTTTCAAATTCTTGGAGTGAAGCCCCTGCTAGGCAGCACTTTTGTGAAAGATCACCAGGTTGCCGGGCGTGACGGAGTAATGCTAATCAGCCATGGCATGTGGCAAACACGATTTGCCGGCGACCGTGCCATCATTGGCCGCAAAGTAAGAATGGATGGACAACAAATGGAAGTGATGGGTGTGCTTCCAGAGAAATTTCATTTCGCCCTAATGGGTGTTGCGAACGTTTTTGTACCGTTAGTCTTCACAAAGGGGCAACGGGAAAGTCGCAACTCAAGCGCAGTCCATGCCATAGCCAAACTCCGAGTAGGGGTGACGGTTGCTCAGGCTCATGCAGAGCTAACCAGTATTGCAAAAAATCTGGAAAAGGCATACCCGGATTCCAATACAAACCGTGCAATTTACCTCACCAGCATGGCTGAAGAATTCGGACAGCATCAGGGAAATACTTACCTGTTAGCTTCCTTCATAATTGTTTGCCTGGTGTTACTGATCGCAGCCACAAATGTCGCCAATCTGTTGTTGTCGCGGGTCATTTCCCGCCAACGGGAAATCGCCGTACGCTTCGCTATGGGTGCGACTAAAGGAAGAGTTATAAGGCAACTGGTAACAGAAAATATAATGATGGTCTTAGCCGCTGCTGCCCTCAGCATACTGATTGCAACTTGGGCCAAAGACATGACGCAATCCATGATCCCAGAAGAGAATCGAGCCTATCTTCCTAACTTTGGAGTAGTCACAATCGATGGCGTTGGCTTTGCATTTACCATTCTGATGGTCATGATTGTGGGCTTTGGAACGGGACTGGCTCCGGCGTTTGAAGGGACCAAATTGGACCTGAATACAATGCTGAAAGAAGGCGGCCCGAATTCCTCAGAATCACGTGGCCGCAATCGCCTTCGAGCGATGCTCGTAGGCGGGCAGGTCTCTTTAGCATTGGCATTGGTTGTGACCACGGCCCTAATTGTCATCGGCCTTCGCGATTTTTGGGATTCAAAACCTGGCTTTGAAATCGACCACCTTTTAACCATGCGCATCGCCATTCCAGCGAAGGACTATACCAACGCCCGCACTGTTCAGTTCTTCGATCAAGCTATGGAACGAATCGCTGCCCAAACAGGAGTCAAATCCATCACCGTATCGAACAATGTCCCTTATCAGGGTACCGGAGAAGTTAACTACAAACTTTCTGGCCAACCAGAACCTCGCCAGGGCGAAGTACCCCAGTCTGCTCTGTATCGAGTGATGCCAAATTACTTCGAAACGTTGAAAATTCCTTTGCTGGAAGGTCGAGTGTTTGGGCGTGAGGATGGCCCGGATGCCCCGCGCCGCGTCATTGTGAACGAGGTAATTGCCCGCAAACGTTTTCCGGGTGCTTCACCAATTGGACAAAAACTACGCTTCGGCAAATCAGAGGAAGAATACGAAATTGTTGGCGTTGTGAAATCTATTACCCGCAACGTTGGGCGTGCCAGCGCAACCGACGAGCAAGTGTATTTGGCTTTTCAGCAAGACCCACGACGATCTGTTTGTATCACTGTGCGGACTCAAGGCGAGCCACTAGCGATGGCAAGCGTGGTCCGTCAACAAATACTATCGCTCGATCCGAACCAACCTATATATGATGTCGACACAATGGAAAACGTCCGCCTTAAAGAATCGGCAGCTTACCGCATTCTGGTCCGTATTTTGACAGTGAACGGGTTCTATGCTTTGCTGCTAGCCGTGGTGGGAATCTACGCAGTGGTCAGCTATTCGGTGTCTCGACGAATCAGAGAAATGGGAATCCGTTCAGCATTGGGAGCATCACGGAAGCAACTTTTGGAACTGGTCATTGGCCAGGGAATGCGGCTGACCATACCGGGCTTAGCGTGCGGCGTTTTGCTGGCTCTAGCTTTGATGCGGCTAATGAAATCGATGATGACGGAACTGAAGAATGACGACCCACTGGTATACATCGGAGCACTAGCAATTCTTGGGACTTCCGCAATTGTGGCCAGCCTTGTCCCCGCGTTGCGTGCCGCACGGGTGGACCCATTACGTGCGCTTCGTCATGAGTAACATCAGCAGTTAAGCAGCTTTCTTTTTGTTCTTCTTTTTCTGTTTGTTGTTTCCAGCAGGTACGTTATCCACCTTGCCGCCTTGGGGGTTGAGTTCAGCCAGAACAGCCCCTAATCGCCTGCGGGCTTCTGCGGCAAGCCCGCCTGCGCCCTCAGCCACCAGTTTTTCCTCAAACGGCGCATTGGTCATATCGAAGAGCTCGCCGCTTTGATTCAGCTTCCAGCCTTTCTCCTTCACATACCAGTTCTTCCCCAACTGAACGTAGATCCAATCCCGAGGACTTCCTTTCTTGCCTTGTGATTGTGGTGCAAAGCTGCGGCTGTCAAACTTTAAACCTGCTGGAAGCGATGCTCCGGCGAAGTCCGCAAAGGTAGCGTAGAAATCACTGAAGTCCACCAAGTCCGCTAGCACTTTCCCCTTCTTTACACCTTTTCCATTAACGATCAGTGGAACACGTGTTCCGCCTTCCCACATGGAACCCTTGGCTCCATTGATCTGCTTACCTTGAATGGTATAGGACTTCTGAGCCGTCCCATTATCACCAGTGAAAACAATCACCGTATCGTTTTGCAGTCCCAGTTTCTTAACTTCGGCCACAACTTTGCCCACCATCTTGTCCAGGTAAGCAACGTTAGCGGCAAAAAGATCCTGACTATCTGGAGCGCTGTCTGGCGTCCGCAAAATTGGACCGTGGACAAGGTGAGTGGAATGGTAGATGAAAAACGGCTTGGCACGATTGCGGCGCATAAAGTCCATCGTGAACTCGTGGGCGTGATCGGGGGCGTAAACTTCTTTTTCGTGCTCGATCAGTTTGCCATTCTTGGTGTAGGTCTTCTGCCAGTACCAGCCACCGGCTGTAGGATCAGTTAGCCATTCATCAAAACCCCACTCCCCCGGCGTTTCGCCCACTTGCCTCCACTTGCCGCTGCAGCATGTGGCGTACCCGGATTGCTTCAAGAGCCTGGCAATGGGAAATTCGTCCACCGACTTAGCACCGGGACCACCCTCCCTCCAGGATTGATTAGTGATTCCGCCAGTGCGAAAAGCATAGCGCCCAGTCATCAGCATGCAGCGGGAAGGACCGCAAAGCGGGGCCGCGTGGCAACTTTCAAACCGCGTGCCTTCCTTGGCGAGTGCGTCAATGTTTGGAGTCTTGAACCGGCTTTCTCCGCCATAGCAGCCGAACAAATCAATCCCCGCGTCGTCACACAGGAAAAATATGATGTTCGGTTTCCTGGTGGCGGCTAGGCTTTCGGTTGCGGTGGCAAGCACTGCTGCGCCAAGAGTGCTCATGAACGATCGTCGGCTTGAATTCATATAACAAACGATAACAAAACCCCAGGGTATGATGAAGGGTCTATGCAATTTTTATTGTTTGCATTTGCTCTTTTGTCTGCCGTCACCTATTCGCAAATCATCCGCTTCGACAATATTGCGAAACAAGCAGGTGTTCAGTTCGTACTTGAAAATTCACCCACACCGCAAAAGCATATGGTGGAAACCATGGCTGGCGGCGTGGCAGCGTTTGACTACAACAACGACGGCCGTCCCGACATTTTCTTCACCAACGGCGCTGCGTTGCCCGGGCTGCAAAAATCTTCGGTCAAATTCAACAACCGCTTATATCGCAACAATGGAGATTGGAAATTCACTGACGTAACGAAACAGGCTGGCCTTGAGGGTGCTGGATACTCGATTGGTGCGGCCGTTGCTGATTTCAATAACGACGGCCACTCGGATTTATTCGTCGCGGGAGCGTTCCGCAATATTCTTTATCGTAACCGCGGCGATGGAACGTTTGAGGACGTCACCGCTGCATCGGGCATCCATTCAAAGAATTTCTCCGTTGCGGCCGGCTGGTTCGATTTTGACAACGACGGCCTACTGGATTTGTTCGTTGTGAACTACGCCAAGTGGACTCTGGAATTCAATCGCTTCTGCGGTGATGCGTCGAAAGGCATTCGCGTCTACTGCCATCCGAAATATTTCCCAGCCATTGCCAATCAACTGTATCGCAACCTGGGTAACGGCAAATTTCAGGACGTAACTGCGACCACAGGACTGGACAAATTCACAGGCCGCGGAATGTCCGTAACATTCGCCGATTACGACGGCGATGGATTCACCGACGCCATTGTCACCAATGACAACCTCCCTAATTTTCTATTCCACAACAAGGCTGGCAAGGCGTTTGAAGAAGTTGCTTTGGAAGCAGGAGTGGCCCTGCTTGATCACGGCAGGCCAGTCGCCAGCATGGGTGCCGATTTTCGTGACGTCAACAATGACGGCCTTCCCGATATCTTCATCACCGCCCTAAGCGGCGAAACTTTTCCGCTCTTTCTGAACCGAGGCAAAGGGCAATTTCGCGATGCCACCAATTCTGCAAAACTCGCCACCGCTACGAATCCATACGCAGGCTGGGGGCTGGGCATCGTCGATTTCGATAACGACGGTTGGCGCGATTTGTTCACAGCCAACTCCCACGTCAACGACCTTGTGGAACAGTTTGAACCCTACACCTACCGCCAGCAAAACACAGTTTTCCGTAATCAGCAAAATGGCACGTTTGCCATTGTAGACGCGGGGTTGAACAACAAGGCTGTCCATCGCGGCTCAGCTTTTGCCGATTTCGATGGCGATGGATTGATCGATATCGTGGTGGCCTCTTTAGGGGAACCTGCCGAGCTTTGGCGCAATCGCAGCACTCCGCAAGGCAAGTGGCTGAAGGTGAAATTGACCGGCAGCAAATCGAATCACGACGGAATTGACGCAACCATCAAGATCGGCAATCAAACCAACATTATGACCAGCGCAGTCAGCTATGCGTCATCCAGCCACGGCCCCGTGCACTTCGGTGGCTTGCCAGACAAGGTTGATGTTGAGGTGCGATGGCCAAGCGGGAAAACGCAGATGGTGAAAGATGTGCTTACCAACCGAGTAGCAACTATTTTGGAGGAGTAATCTCACCCGCCTGTTCAGCATCATCAATCATGCGGCGCAACTCCTGGCTCTTCTTCACAAGTTCGGCAACTCGATCCATTTTGCCCGTCGATTGCAGAGCCCGGCTCAATTGAAAGTGCAGACTGCCGTCGCGATCAATTGGCAGTGCGGCGTCCAAATGAGCAATCGCGTCCGCAGCACGATTTGCTGTCATCAATGCCCGGCCCAATGAGGCGCGTACTGGAAGCACTTGCGGTGCCAGTTTTACAGCTTTTTCCAGTGGCTCAATTGCCTCATCCATTTTTTGCTGACCCGCCAGAGCATCTCCTAATAACCACAGCAACTCCGCATCTTCAGGAGCCTTCCCAAGCAATCCGCGAAGGTTCATTTCAGCAGGTACAAAGTCCTTGTTCGCCAGAAGCGAAGTAGAAAGTTCTTTGGCCAGCTGCGGATCATCAGGGCGCTTCTGTAATGCTGCACGCCATTCCGCCATGGCCTCTGCATGCTTGCCTTGATTGCGATAAAGGGTCCCCAGAAATTCATGCCACTCTGAAGAATCGGGAAATTTGCTGAGCCTTGCAAAGGCTTCACGCGCCAGTTCGTTGTACGCTTTGGAACGCCAATATTCAGCATCGGGAGATTTGGTAATGGGAACTTCCGTCGCGGCCAGATATCGCTTGGCTTGAAAATGGCACTCCGCGGTCGGCTTTATGCAAGGTGCAGCAGGTGGCGTCTTCTTGCGTTCGGTGGCAGCCCAATCCTTGTGATCACTCTTTTCGTAGATCTCTGCAATGCGTTCGTGCCAATCCCGCCGATCCAACTTGCCCAACGCCTCACGGTACAACGCCAGAGCCCCACGCAACTGTTGCTGCTTCATCCGAGTTTCAGCAACCAGTGCCAGCCAATACGGCGAACCTTGCGCTTGTGCGTCCAACTTTGCATAGGCTTCTTCGGCAAGCGTTTCATAGCTGCGGCCAAGTTCCAACCAACCACGTGGGACTTCCGGTTGCGCCTTCACGATGGTACGGAAAGCTGTGGCCACAGCTTTTGGACGTTCCGCAACCATGCCAGCTTCCGCCAGCATTCGGGCCAGTTCCACATCGTTGGGCATGGCGCGCACTGCAGATTCCAAATAGTCAGCAGCCTTCGAAGCATCGCCCAATCGCATGTAGGAGACGCCACACATCGCCAAGGATCGTGGATCTTTCTGTGCGCCTAACGTGACCACCGCTTCGCGATCCCGGCCCGCCATGTGCTGTGCCATGCCCAGGTTCAAACGCAGACCCTGATTAGTTGGCATGGCCTTTACCAGATCTTCATAAATGGAAATGGCCTCAGCGAATTTCCCCGCACCCATGAACTGCTTGGCTTGCTGCGACTTGATTGCCGCAGCGTCCTGGGCTGGCAACAGCGACCCCAAAAATAGAAAAAGGGCGGCTCCTTGTGAGAGCCGCCCAATTGTCCTAATCATACTTCCTAGAATGTCACACGCAATCCAAAGCGAACTTGCCGTTCTCCAAACGAACTGCGAACGCTAAGGAAGTTATTCCCCTTGTTCGCAACGCTGGTGCTGGCAAATCCGCCGAAGTGCGATGTGTTCTGGAAGTTGGTTGCTTCCCCGCGGAATTCAACCTTAACTTTTTCAGTCACAACAAACGTGCGGCCTACAAGCAAGTCTGTATTCCACACTCCCGGGTTACGAAGAATGTTGCGGCCTGTGCTGCCGAAACGTGTTGTGGTCACCGGTACAAAAGCGTCCACATCGTACCACGTGGTTCCTGGTCCAACCTGGAAAGAACGAGTTACTTCGCTCTTCACCTGATCAGCCGTTTGTGCATTGCCACCGCCGATATTCAGCGAGGCACCAGAAGCACCCACTGTGAATGGTGTGCCCGTGTAAGCGGCCATAATGCCGTTTACAGACCAACCACCAACAATGTGCGACAACACGCCGCTGTTTGCATATGGCTTGCCTTTACCGAAGGGAAGTTCATACACCCAGCCGATGTTGAAGATGTGCGTACGATCATAACCAGCCAAAGCACGGTTACGATTGAAGACTGGCTGCCAATTCCAACCCACTCCAGCCCAACCATCTTCGTCGGTCATGTTGATGGCCTTAGACCATGTGTAGGAACCTTGCAGCATTACGCCCTTTTGAAACTGCTTGCGGATGCTGGTCTGCAAGGAATGATAGTTGGAGCTAAGGTAGCCATCCCACATGTTGGTAGCGATCTGACGCCCGAACTTTGCATTGTAGGGACGGCCTGCGTTACCCAAGCCTGGAGACGACGAATTGATATCGAGGTCAGCCAGTTGGTGGACAGTCTGCGTTCCCACATAGGCAACCGTACCGACAATGCTCATTGGCATGCGGCGTTCAAAAGTGGCATTCCACGATTGAATATAGCCGCGATGAATCTGCCCCAGGTTGGGGCTGCGCATGTCAGCCACTGCAGGCAGATTCACGATACCACTGGAAATGTCTGGACCAATCGTTGGAGGCAATCCGGTAGCGAGTGTGCCCACTGGAATGAACGAATTCGGTGTGTCGAAGTTGAAATTCACAGTTAAAGGATAGAACCCGCGCAGTGGACGGGAGAAAGGAAGCGGGTCGTAGTTGATGCCATAGCCTGCGCGGAACACAGTTTTGTCATCCATACGATAAGCAAGTCCAATCTTCGGAGCAAACAATTTCTTGCTGACCGTGATCCCAACGTCTTTAGGCTGATTACCACGACCACCTAGGAACACCTGATTGGTCAATGGTTCCAAACGCTCAATTCCCTTGCCAGTGGCGCGGGTCATCAGCGGATAGTACTCGTAGCGCAGTCCTAAATTT
>JAYUSZ010000146.1:0-4883 GCA_043755435.1 Bryobacterales bacterium
CAAGCTGAGCCTGACCGGGGCCGCCTATGCCCTGCGGAGCGCCGGGCTGCGAACGGTCCCGCGCACCGTGTCGCTGTGGGAGAACGCGGGCGAGTTTCCGCAAAAGCCGATGGCCGTGCTCGCCCTCATCCACGGCCCGCTCGCGGTGAACCCGCCGAAGCCGACGCCGGCGATCATGGAGCCGCGGCAGTTCGCCGCGCTCCTACGCCGCTGGCGCAAGGGGCACCGCCTCACGCAAGCGCAGGCCTGCGCCGCACTCGGCCTGCCCGCCGACAGCGATTACGAGCGCGGCAACGCCGTCCCGCAGTCCGCCCGCCTCCGCGCCATCCTCGACGCCATCGCAAGCCGGCCCGCTCCGCCGCCGCCGCCACGAATCCGTCCGTCGCCGTTCGCGCGCGGGCTCCGAAAATGGAGGACGTTCCGCGGCCTCACGCTCGCCCGCGCTGCGGTGATCCTCGGCTGCACCGTGCCGATGCTCTGCAAATACGAGCACGGCCGCAGCGAGCCGCCCGCGCATCGTCGCGCAGCCATCCTCGCGATCATCGACTGAGCCGGCCCTGCTGAACGCAATCGCCCGCTGGCCCGAGCCGGTGGGCGTTTTGCGTGTTGGAATCAGAAGGCAGTTCGTGAGTCCGACACGGGCGGCAATCCCTCCACCTTTGGCGCGGAAATCGAGGGCCAATTCGCGAGATAAACGCGGAATCTGAGGCCTTCCCAAACGGAGGCTCCAACCCCATGACGGTTCCATCGCTACTGACGTTCCCCGCGCGGCCGCATGGAGCCCCCTGCGAACCGCCGAGTCCCCAAAAAACTACAATCGCGGAACGCCCCCAATGGGTCTGGGCGAATGCTTACTCTCCAGCGGTAAACTCGAAGGCCTCAATAACAAGGTCCGCGCAATGACTCGCGCTGCTTATGGCTATCGTGACGAGGAGTTCCTTCATCTCAAGCTCTACAGCTTACATGAGTCCTCACTTAAACTCAGCGGTGTTTAAGCCTCAACTTTCCGGATGAACCACTATTTGCCTGTCACTCCGTTCTGCCTCATTCTCATTCTTATTTTGTCGCGCTGGAAACCCTTCTTTTGGCTATCGGAGAGCTTTTCAGATTTCAATAATTGATCAATTTTTTCCAAGGTGGATTCCGTCATGCGGAATCCCGCCTGCCGAATCAAAGACCGAAGAACATCTACCGATGCGGTATTTGCGGGAAGACCTTTCTCAGAACCTAGGATCTGCGTTGCAAGCTCAGCAGCTACTTTATTAGTGTTAGACGCTCTGACGTTTCGGTCGGTCTCTGTGGCGAACTCTCTCCCGACCAGAACATTCGCTAGGGCGGCAAATAACTGTGCATGTGCTTCCCCATTTAGTTTAAGCGGATTACCCTTGATGTAAGTTCCCCAAACATTATCGTCCCACTCAGAGTAGGCCACGTACGACGCAATATAGGTTGAAACACAAGAGTGAATATCACCATGGTGCGTGGCGAGGAATTGATCCATCTTAACCTTGACGGTAGTTAGGTCAGGACGCATTGGAAGAGAGGCAATAAACTCAAAGTCAGCCCCATACTTGATACCATCTTCAATAAACGAGGCATTCTGGATTGTCCCGAGGTATCCAACAACGACCAGTGCGCCCTCCGAAATCGGAGGATAAAACCAATGAGAGTTAATTATTGGTTCTGCAAATGGTCCAGGAGTCATGGCTCCAAACTGACCCTTCTCTGTAAAAGCGAGGAAATCCGGCTTTATTCCCTTAATTTGTTTAACTAAAGATAGCCTAAACTCTC
Organism: Bryobacterales bacterium; assembly: GCA_043755435.1. Taxonomy (GTDB): domain Bacteria; phylum Acidobacteriota; class Terriglobia; order Bryobacterales; family Bryobacteraceae; genus JANXSF01. Next base: position 1,792 of record JAYUSZ010000146.1, read on the forward strand.
GAATGAGTCTGTCTTCAACCATGCTTTCTTTGAGTGCATCAATCTTAAATAGGCCAACATTCGGGCACTCTGCGATCTGCGTACAATTTGTTTGCGCAGCTTTGATGTTCCCGATTGTCGCTAATAGAATAAGAAAATTAAGTATTAGTTTCATGTAATTACGGATTAGTTGTGTAATCTAGTTTCAACATCTGTTGTACCGCGGGGTTCCTAGTCTCATGGTTATTCAGCGCGGCACCAGCGTGTGAAATCGGGGAAAATTCCCTAGTAGTATAATTGTTTGACGGTCCTTGGAATGAAAATATGTCTGAGGTAGCTGCCATGACAGTCCCGACCCCAGTTACAGTATTGACGGAGTATCTTGCATTTATCCGCCAGTCGTAACGTTGCATATCATAATAGTTACGTTCCCCAGCTTTCTGGTTTGGGGATAGGTTTGAGGGCGCCATAACGATTGGATTGGTCCATAGGGTCAAAAAAGTCTTGAAATCAATTGTAACTCCCATCTCATTCATAATCAAAGTGTGGTCAAAATCATGTCGTCTATCATGCATAACCTTTGGACTATCTTCGGCTCTGACCTCAATTCGCCGTCCGATTTCTGATGGAGGTGAAGCCACTGACACAAACGTGCTCCTACTTAACAGTATAGTCCCGCCCCCAACAGCGCGAGGATTTCTTCCTGTGTCTAAGAGAGGAACTGATGTTATGACAGGGCGCGGACCGGCCGGAGGGAAAGGGCCGCCGTCTGCACAAACCCATCTTATTACTCCTGTCTTGGTATTTAAATCATTGGTGTAATTCGCGTACTGAGCAAAGCGCCAGTCTACTTGATTGCACCACCCCACGTAAACTCGGTCGGTCCCCAAGAGACCTGCTATGCCCCCTACTAACTGGACCTTGGCGTATAGGTCAATTGCAGGATTATGACCACCCTCATATTTTCTCGAGCCTACTTCCACACTCGATGCAACCCAAGGAAGTGTCGGTGCTGATATTGTCACCTTTGGTGGATTGGAAGGGTCGTAGCCTGAGCCGAAGTCAGTGATTATCAAATTATCAATAGCATCACCGGAGATGTGTGCCTCAGCACTAGCTTGCGTGCCGTTCGTTGGCGGCGGGTCAATTATGACCGTCGGCGGATCTGTGGCGCTATACCCAGCCCCTTGCTCGTATCTATGGATCGTTGCGCCCAATTCGCCAGTCTGATTCACCGTAACTGCAAATCTCGCTGTGGGATTAGGAACATACTTAATATCTGTGTCACTTGTCTGCGAGTCCTCAAGTACAAGGTCTGCACTAACAATGATGATGGGCAACGCACAAGCGAGTTCTCCATTCTGGAATATACCGTCGTTAACGGTTCCTCCATGAGTCGTGTCATCAATCCATCCAAAAATATAAAATGAGCCCCGAGAGTCAGCAGTCATGATTCCGCTACCCACAACGGGTCTAGCTGTTTCGGGAGGGGTAGGTTCCAAAGTGAATTGTGTCGTCCTGTTCAGGCGGACGGCTGGCACGTCCAGCGGATTGCGATAAACTTTCATTTTAACAGGGTCGTTCAAGGTTGATGTGGCGTTCACATTCATATGGACGAGATGGTTTTCTAACAGGACAAGCGCTTTGCCACTAGCAAAAGCTGTTTCTGGGAAATTGCTTGTTGGTGACTGCGCCGGATCCGATGGTGAGGATGTAATGCTAAATGGCAGGTCAGCCGGAGCAGGCCAACTATTGTCGTTTGGGGCTGGTCTAACCGTCAATGCATTGGTTGATGGAACGGTAACGGTTATCGTGATCGTCTTTGGTTGTGGTGTTTCATTTCCCACAGGAAGTACTTGGTACATCGTAGTGGCCAACACTGTTGACAGAAGGGTCAAGAAGAACAGTCGGTTTTTCATTGTCTGGATTTTTGCTTTTGTTTTCGCCTGAGCGTCTGTGGATTCCTTTGATGTGTGCCAGTTCTAAAACACAGCGAGGCGCGTTCCGTTTTTCCAAGCGGTGAACTTGCGGCAGTTGGCGTGGGCGCTGTTGGCCTTGAGGAACAGCAGGCTGCCGACTCCGTACTGGTCGAAATCGGCGCCCCAAAGGGAATTTGTCGTTGTGTCAGCGAGCAGTGGTTCTTGAATTCTAACTCCCTTGATGTTTGAGCGTTCTGGCGGAGGAACCGCGGAATGATGGGGCTCACAAGCCGCGCGCTACGGATCGCCGAGCCAGTCGGGCGGTGAAGCGGAGCCGAAAGGGGTTGCCAGTCCGGGCGGGACCTCATAGCAAAAGACGCGGTCGCACAGGGGAATAGGGCTTCCGCTGGCCGGGCACTGTGATGGCGCAGGTGCGGCGGCGGGGGGGGGTATCGGCCGTCCTTCAGAACAGAGCAACAAGTTAGAAGCCAGAAGTGGCATGAAGCAGCGTCTTGTAAAGCGAGCCTGGGATCGGCTGCGGAGGAACATTGTCGCCACGATCACGCAGAAAAATGGCCAAATATGGTCGAAGCGGATGATCTGCATTTTTGTAGAGTTCGCGAGCCTTTGCGACGGCTTGAACCACGTCGATATCAGCAAGGGCGCGGAGCGCCTCAAAAGCCGCATATGGATTCGTGTCCGAAGTCAATGTTTTCAACGAGGCTTTGCGTTGAGCCGCGGAAAATGCACGAGTAGCGCGTTGCACGGTTGCCACTTTTGCGAAACCAGCCGAAATCTCAGCGTATGTCCTTGAACGTGCTGCTAGGTTCTCATCAAGCTCTGGGGCATCGGTAGGAATTCTGGCGAGAAGCCAGGCGCCCAACGCTTGGAGGAAGGCGTTATCGCTATCAAGCCATCTTTTGATCGCCGCCTTTTCTTCGATCGTTGGAGTTACTCCCGCTTTGAGGTGGTTTGCGATTGCCCGTGCAATAGGAACTTGCTCCAGCGCTATGGCATCAGGAGCCGCGGCGTTCGCGCTAAGGTAAAATACCGACAGACCAACCAACAAGCTAAGTATAAGTGAATAAGGTATAGTCATCATATTTATTTAGAGTTTTATGCTGCATTCCTGGATCAGCCCAATCTTTATCATGCACGCCTTTAACATTCTTATGAATATTGCAATTGCGGTCT
>JAYUSZ010000147.1:0-12420 GCA_043755435.1 Bryobacterales bacterium
ATGAAGTTCCGCGAAGTCTCCTCACCACAACCTTCACCCGATGGAAAACTTGCCCTCTGGACCCAACGCGAAGCCGTAATCGCTGAAGAGAAAAGTGAATATGTCACTCATGTTTTTCTTGGAAAGTCCGACGGCTCCTGGCGTATTCAACTAACACGCGGCGAAAAGTCTGCCACCAATCCACGGTTTTCAACCAATGGCCAACACGTCCTGTTTGCCTCAGAACGTTCAGGTAAGAACAACATTTACCGCATTGACGTCGCCGGTGGCGAAGCCGAACAACTTACCGAATGGAAGGGGACTCTTGCTGGTTTTGAACTTTCGCCAGACGGGAAGCAACTGGTGTTCGCTGGCCGTGATGAAGATAAAGACGAGGAGAAGCGCACCAAATCCAAACTCGATTTCAAGATCATCAACGACAAGCCCAAAAACTCAACGCTGTGGCTGGTTGCCCTTACTGGCGATTTGCCTGCGAAGCCCAAGAAGCTGGTTGATAAGGAATACCATGCCGCCATGCTCAATTGGTCCCCCGACGGCAGGACGATCGCCTTCGTCCACCGGCCCCGGCCCGATGCTGATGCTGACCGCCTGGCCGATATCGCTGAAGTGGACGTCGCAACCGGCGCAGTGCGCGAACTGGCCTCTGAATCTGTAACTGAATCCTCCCCCTACTATTCACCTGATGGCCGATATCTGGCTTTCACCAAACAAACCGGAGCCCGCCGCGTAGATGCCGCCCGCATCGCTTTACTTACTCGTGATACCGGAACTATCCGTCTTCTACCTGCAACTCCTGATGACAATCCCATGCTGATTGACTGGGCCGCCGACTCCCGCTCTCTGCTGTTCGCCGAAATGCGCGGCACCCGTGTTTCCATTTACCGTATGCCCTTGGACGGTCCTCCCAAAGTGGTTCGCGAAGAACCCCGCGGCACTTTGGGGCTAGGCGCGCAGCTAAACTCCACCGCAACTCACCTTGCTTTTACCAGAGAAACTCCAGACCAGCCTCGTGAGGCCTACGTCTGGGACTTAGGCAGCGGCCAGCCGGTCCGGGTTAGCGAGGCTAACTCCAATATTCCGCTTCCGCCGCTTGGCCGTACTGACTTAGTGAAATGGAAAAGTAAGGATGGGCGCGAAGTGGAAGGGTTACTAACTTACCCTGTGAGTTACACTGCCGGTCAGCGAGTCCCGCTGATCTTGAACATCCACGGCGGACCATCCGGCGTTTTCGCTGAAAGTTTCACCGGCGCAGCAGGCTTGTATCCAATTGCGTCCTTCGCACAAAAAGGCTTCGCAGTTCTGCGGCCGAATCCACGCGGCTCAGCGGGCTATGGCGCAACTGTTCGGCAATTGGTTGTGGAGGATTGGGGTGGGCGCGATTACGAAGATCTAATGGCCGGTGTCGATCACGTCATTGCCCTGGGCGTTGCCAATCCCGAAAAGTTAGCGGTGATGGGCTGGAGTTATGGCGGCTATATGACCGCCTGGACAGTCACCCAAACCAACCGCTTCAAAGCCGCCGCAATTGGCGCAGGCATTACCAATCACGTCAGCATGTACGGAACGCAAGATATTTCCAGCGTCTATGAAGATTACTTTGGCGGAGCACCTTGGGACAAACGTGCGGTCTATCAGAAGAGTTCGCCAATTGAATTTGTGAATCGCGTGAAAACACCAACGCTGATCCTGCACGGGGAGCGTGACGACCGCGTTCCCGTTACTCAGGCATATGAATTTCACCGCGCGTTGGATAAACAAGGTGTCAATGTGAAAATGATTGTCTACCCACGCACTCCGCATGGTCCCCAGGAGCCAAAGTTCGTCCAGCACGTTTCAGAGCAACACTTGGAGTGGGCCGAAAAGTTCCTAAAATAGCTTGGCCTGTGAAACAAATTGCGAACAAGTTCGTATATGCAGGTATGAATCCAACACGCGTTTTGTTTTTGTCACTAGTAGTCCTGCCTAATACTTCGGTATTTTGTCAAACCAAGCTCGAGTTTGAAGTTGCGTCCATAAAGCCCGCTGCTCCCATCACTTCTGGACAACAGATGAATTTTGGAGTACGCATTGACGACGCCCAAGCTCGCTTCACTTACTTTTCCCTGAAGGACTTAATGCAGATTGCATACAAGGTGAAGGGTTATCAGATTTCCGGCCCCGATTGGGCCGCCTCGGAACGGTTCGACATCAGCGCCACTATACCCGCCGGCGTCAAGCGTGACCAATTGCCAGAAATGTTGCAATCCCTTCTTGCCGAGCGCTTTCAACTAAAACTGCATCGGACAGAAAAAGAGTTTCCCGTCTACGGTTTGGTGGTCGGCAAAAGCGGGTCGAAGATGAAAGAATCCGCGCCGCAAACCGGCGACGAGGCAGCCGAGGCTGCCAAGAAACCATTCAGCGTTTCCGGCAGCGGCGGCCGCGCAGGTACAGTAGTAAACTTCGGCAGTGGGTCCTATTTTGCATTGGGAAACAACCGCTTCGAGGCTAAGAAATTGACCATGGCCAACCTAGCGGAAACACTGGCCCGCTTCACCGATCGCCCCGTGGTTGACATGACCGCGCTAAAAAGCACTTACGATTTCGAGCTCGAATTTCAGCCCGACGATTTCCAGGCTATGATGATCCGTTCCGCTATTGCAGCCCGAGTTACACTGCCCCCGCAAGCAATCCAATTCATGGAGCGCGCCTCAGTCGATTCACTGCCGAATGCCCTTCAAACCATCGGCCTGAAATTGGAACCTCGCAAAGCCCCATTGGAAGTTCTGGTAGTGGATAGCCTGCAAAAGGTTCCGTCAGCTAACTAATCAGATAGATCAACCGAGAAACGGCAGTTGAAGCCCTAATCTGACACGCTGGATGTCAGGTTCGCGAAACTCCGGGACGGGGGTTCAATTCTTTCAAGTCTTCCATAAGTAGAACATTTTCTATAGAATTGAACCCCCGTCCCGGATTTCGCAGGCCGCGCCACTTCATCTGGTTGTGCGTACTAGAGTTTGTTCAACCGGTGGTGCATCAACTGCCGTTTTAGGGATCAAAAGAAAATAGGCAGCTAGCCTAAGCCAGCTGCCTGTTCTCCGGACTACTTATCTTCTAACCTACTGAATCGACCCCAAACCTCCAACGCGGCAGGAGCGGCAGATTCCAAACGTGCTGCCATTACCCACAATGTTGGTACAACGGTTCGTGATGCTCGCCAGTTCCGCTGGGCTCAGTGTTGCTTTCAGGAATGGAGTCTCTGCTACTCCAAACGTTCCAGCAACCGGTGCCGCGTGGATGGTGGTTCCATAAGCCAGCATTCCACCAGCAAGCGGGAAGCTTGTGCCTCCAGCCAATGCCGCACTGTTTGTGCAATTTGTACCTGTAAAGCCCGCACCAGCCGCTGTGTTGACCAGTTTCACCACCACTGAATTGGGCCGTACACCCGTCAACGTATTGCTGATCAAATCACTGTTGACCGAGAGTGAGACTAGCCCATTCGGAGTCAACAAGCAGGAACAGCAGCTAACCAATTGTTCGTCAGGCGAGAATGCATAGATGTTCACGCATATGTTGCCAGCCGCTCCACCAAATCCAGGACCGTTCAACGCCGCCCCATTGGCTCCAGTATTGGTAATGTTGATCACTGAATCACCGGAAGTCAAGTTTGCCGCGTACCGCACCTGGAAGAAATCGGTCGGTGCTGCTGCTGGATTGATCACTGTTGGATCGTTTGCAGCGTTGTTAGTAGTGTTGGTTTCGCCACCACCAGCAACAGACACTCCATTGATTACATTGGCAGCCGCATTCGCCGCAACATTCACAGTAAGAGTGATGGCAGGGAAGAGGCCGCTAGCAGCCACAATCGCTGTGCTGGTGCAGCTAACCGCACCCACATTACAAGTCCAGCCCGATCCAGCCATCGCTGTAGCCGTTAAGCCAGCAGGTAACACATCAGTAACTGTTACAAGTGCGCCCGTTGTTGGACCCGTGCCTGAGTTAGTCACCAGGATTGTATAAGTAGCGCCAACTTGACCTTGGGTGAAGTTGCCTGTATGTGACTTGCTGATGGTCAGGTCTGGAGTTAGGACAGCAGCAGGGACAATCGTGGTTGGATCTGCAGCAGTAGCGTTCCCGATTGAAGTCGCCACCTGAACGTTATTCGTCACAGAGGCAGGCGCATTTGCAGCTACAGTAACTGTGAGAGTAATGGCAGGGAAGCTTGCACCGTTCAATAGTAAATCTGGGCGGGTGCAAGTTAAGGTGCCGAGTACGCAACTCCATCCAGTGCCGCTGATAGCCGTTGCTGTCAATCCGGCGGGAAGCGAGTCTGTTACTGTGAACGAACCAGGAATGAATGCCGTTCCCGGATTGCTTACAGTGATTGTGTAGATCGCTCCCACTTGGCCCTGAGTAAAGTTGCCCACATGCGTCTTTGTAATTGCCAATGTCGGGGTAGCGGCTACGCAGGTTGGGAACTTGAACGCCCCAATGCGAGTCTTCCAATTAGCTCCGAAGGTGTTTGCGATGGTGTCGTAATACTGATTGGTATACCAGAATGTGCAATCGTCAGCCGGGTCAACAACCATAGCCGAGTAGTCGCCCCATCGATCAATGAACGTCTGCGAAAAGGTTCCAGCCTGCAACTGTACTTCAGATTGCGGCAATTGATTTAGTGGATCGCTAACCAACCGGCCAGAGTACGCGATGCTTGGAAAATTGGGAGCCGCGGATCCAGAAGTGCTGTAGCCTAGCGCCGCGTTGCCTTGACCGTCTGCGGCAATGCTGCCCGTAAAGCGGTGTAGCGTAGCATCAGGAGCATAAATCTGTTGCTGCACTGGAGTGGGTGCAACCGTTCCCCCCGAAACATTGATTTGAGCCCATTGTGAAGCTACCGGTGCTCTGTTCACATTGTGGACCACCCACAATGATTCCGCCGCACCAACTTTGCGGTATTGAACTCGCTGCATTAGACGGTCATCAAGCATGTCCAGGCGCTGTGCTGTTCCAGGCTGTGGCACGATTGCACCGAACGTGAATGTATACGGTGTCTGACTGACATTAATTGGAGCGCTCAATGTACCGCCCGCGCCACAATTGGGCCCTGCTGTAAATTTCCGAACCTCGTACGCAAATATGCTTTGCGACTCCGAAACAAAGAAATTCGGAGTACCAGCCGGTGGTATAGATGTAGCCGAGTTTCCCGACAGGTGACTCGGTATCATCGTAAAAGGATCTGCGGCACCTGTGCCAAGCGTTCCGTAAGCAGCAGTCAAAGGCAGTCCCGCATACATATCATTCTTGCTGAATGAGGCGAAAAGGGTTCCGCTATAAGTGCCAGCCGGAAATTGAAATTCATTCGCCGCCATGTACAGACAATCCGTCCAGATTCCGAACTTACCATAATCATTCAAATTCCCAGGAGCTGGCTGCCCACCCACGCCACTGTCCATTCTTACTGCATAGAGCCACCAGCCGCCGGTTACTGGATTGTTGGTTTTCGAAGCAGCAAAGCATTGGAAAAAGGGCGCAATTGGATTGCCACTGGCATCAGTCCTAAAGGCGAAATGAGTAAGGATCCAACGGTCACTCAATGTATCATACAGTGCAACGGGATCGCCGAAAGAATCGCTCGCACAAATATTTCCAGTCCCTGCAAAGAGAGCGTTCTCAGTAAATGAAGCTAATAGCGCTCCGGATTTGCTGTAGATTCCATAAGCGCTGTTCACCGCTTGTATGTAGTGGTTCCGGCCAACGTCGCCGTTTGTATCGGGTGGATATCCAGCACCTGCTGTGCCGCCGGTGACAACAGAATTAAAGCTCAATCCTGGAACATTCACAGAAGGGGCCGGCGCCGGTGCCAGACGGATTGCCGGTTCGTTAGCAATCGATGCACTTTGTCCTGGAAGCAATTCTTGGACTTTTTCAGGTGCTTTGCCTGGCGCTCTGGGAGTTGCTGAAGCCGGCCCAGTTTGTGGCAAGTTGCGGACATCGCCATTGAATTCCTTGGGGCTTATCTTTTCCCCGGCCTGCGTAGTAACTTGCTGAGCCAGGATACCTTGTGCCCCCAAGCATGCCACCATGCAAAGTGTAACCAAGGTGCCATGAGGCGCATTAGCTATAAAATTGAGGGCATTGCCCGGTTTTGAAGTTCTACTTGCAAGTATCATTGCCTTTTTCCTTAAGCCAGGAGTAACCCATGACTAACCCTAATTTAGTAATATTCACTAACAGACACCGGGTTAGTATAGGGCAGAAGCCGATTTACTTACAATCCTAAATGTGGGGTGAGTGGTACCAAACAGCTAAATAGAGAGTAATGGTATTTACCCTGTAAGTACTGTGCTACACCGCCAAGAAAGGCGGCCTATTTGCCTATGCAAAAGGTAGAAAAAATCCGATTCAAAATATCGTCAGCAGTGGTGCACCAGTAATTGCATCCACTGGCCGTAACGCTGAATACAGGTCCAGCATCAGCATTTCATGGGGAATTCCGTGCTGTGCCGCATGCCGCGCCGCATCCAGGGCACCCACCGCTTCCTGAAGTAATCGCTCGTGCCGCAAGCTGGTGATAAATCCATACTCTTCACCCTTTGCTGCCCCTGCACCAATTGCTTCCAGGATTCCTTCCTTCAACCCATCCAGCCCCTCGCCAGTTACGGCCGAAACCCAACTTGCTTCCGGCGCTTCAGCAACTCGTGGCAAATCACACTTATTGGCGATTACTAAGTAACGGCCCTGCTCCTGAGTCCGCTTGAGTAACTCATGGTCCTGCTCCCCCAAATCCGCCGACCCATCCAGCACCAGTAACGTCAAGTCCGCATCAGCCATGGCTTGAAAACTGCGTTCAATTCCCAGCGTCTCCACTAAGTCCTGACCCTGCCGGATACCAGCCGTATCCACAAACTTCAAGGGAACGCCGCCCAACGAAGCTGTCTCACTCACTAAGTCCCGAGTGGTGCCGGGAATTTCCGTGACAATGGCGCGCTGCTGGTCCAGAAGCCGGTTAAACAAACTACTTTTGCCCACGTTCGGCCGCCCCACAATAGCCAGCGTTGCACCGCCGTGGACGAACTTCCCAAACGAAAAGCTTTCCGCCAGCTTCGCCAAGCCATCGCGGATCGGTGCCATGCGATGCAGAATGTCGGCCTGACTAGCCACGCTTACATCATCCTCCGCGAAATCGATCCCGGCCTCAAGCAGGGCAATCAACTCCAGCAACTGTTGCTTCAATGGATAAATCGCCGCCGAAACGGAACCTTCGCTTTGACGCGCGGCGACGCGGGCTTGAAATAAAGTGGTGGCTTCGATCAGGTCGTGCACCGCTTCTGCTTGCGGCAAATCGATGCGCCCGTTCATGTAAGCGCGCAACGTGAATTCGCCCGGATTCGCCAAGCGGGCTCCGGCTTGCAGAGCTCGCTCCACCGCATAGCGTAGAACTACAGGAGCCCCGTGGCAGGAAATTTCCACGACATCTTCTGATGTGTAGGATTTCGGCGCGGCATAGTAAGTGACCACAACCCGGTCCACCAAATGCCCTGCTTCATCCACCAATTTGCCCAGACGCGCGCCCCAGCTTCGCCACTCACCGGTAAGTTGAACGAACGATTCCACCGCCGCGCGGGCGGATGGGCCAGAGAGGCGCACCACTCCTATGCCGCCTCTACCGGGTGGCGTGGAAATGGCAACTATAGTTTCGGAAATCAAAAAGAAGACGCCGCTAGCGTCTGGGGCCGCGGTCGCGCCCACCATCCCGCCGAGGACCACGATCATCCCGCCTAGGCCCACCCTCGCGTCCGCCATCCCGACCACCGCCACCGCCGCGCATAGGCGGACGAGGAGTTGGATAACCTCCGGGAGGAGGAGGAGGCGTAGCCATATCGGCTGGGTAAATCACCACCTGCCGCGTAGGTCCCATACCGTAGCTTTCGCTACGCACATCGGGCTTTGTGCGCAGTGCCAAATGGACAATGCGCCGTTCGCGGCTGGTCATGGGATTGAACCGGAAAGGAATGCGCGTTTTCACAACTTGACCGGCAGCCACTTGCGCGCTAAGGTGCAATTCTTCCATGCGCATCATGCGGTAATCGTTGGCATCGAAGCAAAGCTGCGAATGCTGATCGCTACCCAGATGCAGCACCTCTCCTGCAAGATGCTCCAAAGCCAGCAGCAGCTCAGCTTTGTTTTCCATGAGGATATCCAAATCACGCCCACCGAATTTCACTAATACGTTGGGGTTTTCGATTTCCGGATGGAGGCTTTCTCCAGGTCCTATCTTAAAGGTGAGACTCAGTCCGGCTTTTTCCAGAAGAGTCCGCAAAAATGCATCAATGCGATCACCGCAGTTTTCCACCGAAATTGGGTTTGGCACGCTCATCGCTTTTGTTTAGAGGGCTACTTCTTGCCGCCCTTTTTCTTTACCTCGATAGTCTTTGCCGCTGCCGGAGCGGTTACTGTGCCCGTTCGGTTGGAATACATTTGCTGGGCAATTCCAATAATGTTTGTAGTTAGCCAGTATAACACTAGGCCGCTTGAGGCACCGTAGAAGAAGAACCCGAACATCAACGGCATCATCATCATCATGCGTGCCTGATTGGGGTCGGGCGATGTGTTCGGCGTCATTTTCTGCAGCCAGAATTGGGTGGCGATCATCAACAAAGGCAGTATGCGGATGGCGATGGTTTCGGGTTGGGAAAGATCGCTAACCCAAAGCCACTGTGCTCCGCGAAGGTCAATTGCCAACGACAACACCTTATAGAATGCAAACAGGAATGGAATAGGAAGAAACATAGGAACGCAGCCACCGGCGGGGTTTACGTTGTATTTCTTATAAACCTCCATAATTTCGGCGTTCTTATCATTGTTCTTCGGATCGTTCATCTTCACGCCGCTGTACTTTTCATTTACGCGGGCAATATCGGGCTGCATAGCCGCCATCTGCTTCATGTTCTTCATGCTGGAGATCTTGAAGGGGATCATCAGGATGTTGATCAGAATCGTAGTGAGGATAATAGACCAACCCCAACCGTGAATGTAGTTGCCGTCCAGCCATTGCAGAAACGCGAACAGAGGCTTGGCCAGAAACCAGAACCAACCCCAATCCACAACCGTTTCCAGTTTCGAATCCACTTTGCTGAGGATGCTTAGATCCTTGGGCCCAACATACAAAGAGAAGTTATTCTGTGCCCCACCCTGGCCAACCGCACCACCCACGAACGGCTCTTGTTCTTTAGCCCCTATAGCGATTGGAAGTGTGTCGGCCCAAGTCTGCATCTCCATATAGGTGGAGTTTTTCGGCAGAAACAGTGCCGCGAAGTAATTGTCTTCCACACCCGCGAATGTCCAAAGCCCACCTTCCAGAATCGGTCCGCTACTGCCTTTGGAATTATCATTGACGGTTGGTGAGTTATCGGTGGCAGAAATTCTTGTGGTGTGCTGGCTGGCGTGGGCCTTAATCACCGTGGAATCACCGAAACCGCCGCGCCAGCTGAGTAAATGTGAAATAGCAGCATTGTTCACCGAAACCACGCTAGTAACATCGGTAAGGTAATTCGCTTTGGTGAATTGAAAACTCTTCTTTGAAATAACACCGTTCTGCGAGTACTCAAAATCAACCCCAAGTCCATCCGGCCGCGTCTTCGCAACATAAAGAACCTGACGCAGGTCCACATTCGGATGCTGCATGTCTTTATACGTGATCGTGAAAGGATAAAGCTCCGCGCGGGAAATGGTCACAGGGTTCACCAGATCCAACGGCTTGCCGTCACCCTGTTTGAACTTGCGCAGAATCCAACTTTCCACCACTGCACCGCGGTTATTGAAGCGAACTTCGTAAAGATCCGTCTTGATCGTGATCCGTTCTTCGTTCTTCCCTACCGCCTCGCCAACGGGCAGAGTTACGGCTGCTGCACCAGCGGCTTTCGACGGAGCTTGCACGTTGCCAGCAACCGGCGCAGGTGTCGATTCCGTCTTCACCTGCTTTGCGGCCGCATCCTTCTTCTGCTGCGCAACCTGTGCCGGGGTGGGTTCAGGTGGTTTAGGCAGGAAATAAGGCGTCAGCAGCATTACGCCGAACATCAACACAAAAGCCAGCATTAACCGCTGTTCCATTGTGAGTTCACGTTTCTTTTCGGGCTTGTTGTCGACAGGTTCGGTCATCAGTTGGAATTCTCTTTAGTATTTCGGGACGGGATCATGGCCACCAGAATGAAATGGGTGGCATCGGGCCAGGCGGGCAACTCCCATGGCGGTTCCTCGCAAAGTGCCATAGCGAGCCACAGCTTCCATCATATATTCCGAACAGGTGGGGTGAAAACGGCAGGCCGATGGCAGCATCGGCGAAACAAAACGCTTGTAAAGTTGTAGAAGAGAGATTGTCAGGCGTTGCATTTCCGGAAAAGCTTCTCCACTTCGGAAAGAAGACTGGGGAATGGGGCGTCAATCACAGTGCGCCGAGGGTTAAAAACAATGTCCCACTCCGGCTTCAACTGTTCTCTGCGCAACCTTACAGCTTCCCTCATTCTTCTCTTAATCCGGTTGCGAACCACAGCTTTTCCTAAAGCTTTGGGTGTAGTAAATCCGAATCTGGACTCCAAGGGAGATTTAGTATCGGGTTTCGCAATACGCCGCAGTAAGAAGGCTGCAAAATACGGACAAGTCATCCGGACCCCACCGTCGTATACCTTGCGATATTCGGCATTTTTCAGGATCCGGACTGATTTCGGAAACTTAGTTGGCAGCGCGGACAGCTCTTTCATCGCTAACGGTGAGCTTCCAACGTCCACGGGCGCGACGGCGGGCAAGCACGTTGCGGCCATCTGGGGTCTTCATCCGGGCACGGAAACCGTGCACTTTGGCACGACGGCGGTTATTGGGCTGGAACGTTCTCTTTGGCATTTCTTCCTTAAAACTTCGCTACTTTCCTATTTAGGCCCGGTAGCGGCAATGGGATTCCCGAGGCGTCTTGACAGACTACGCCCGAAGATTCAGTATAGCAATTTATCCCAACGCATGTCAGCCAGCCGGAAATGACAAAGCTACTACTCATAGATCGCCACATCACGGAGCAGATCGCACTTCAAGTGCTAGCATATGAGCATTCAAATGTTGACAACCTTGGCGTTCTTCATTTCTGTAACCTGGGCCTTCGAGGGCGGTAGCGCTGGCCGGATAGAAGTCGTTTCCCAAAACCACGTCCGCGTGGGGGTTCGGGGTGAAAAGGACCAGGACGGAAGGAACCGCCAGGCAAACTGGTATTCCTTCAAAGTGAAGGGGGTGCGGCCGGGTCAACCAGTAACCATCGATTTGGTCGACCTACCGGGTGAATACAACTACCAACCCAACCGCGGTGCCGTCAACGCTGAGACTCCGGCCGTTTGGAGCAATGACGGTCGAACCTGGCACCACGTCGAAGATTTTCAATATGATCCCACCGAGCCCCGCATGCGGCTACGCATCACTCCGCTCAGCGGCAACTTCTGGGTTGCCCATACCCCTCCCTACACCAAGCGGCATCTGGACCAACTCTGGAGGGACTTGCGCAACGCGTTTCACCGCCAGCAGATCGGACGTAGCGTCGATGGCCGCCCACTCTGGTTATGGTCCATTGGCACTGGACCAAAAACCATTTGGCTCATGTTTCGCCAGCATAGTTGGGAAACTGGGAGTTCTTGGACCGGGGAAGGAGCCATTCGAGAGTTGGCTCGAAATGCCACTCTGCAGAAAGGCTACAGCTGGAAGATTTTGCCAATGGCCGATCCCGACGGCGTGGCGAGGGGCGGCGTCCGATTCAACAAATACGGATACGATTTGAACAGGAACTGGGACGTGAATAACGCGGCGAAAATGCCGGAGATTACCGCTCAGCGGCAAGTAATGTTGGCCAGCGGTCCAGCGGCTCTGTTCTTCTCACTCCACAACACAGAAACCAGCGAGTATTTGGAAGGCCCACCACAGGCCGATGCGACTTTGCAGGCGCTTGCGGAACGATTTTCGAAGGCGCTCGAAACAGGGTCGAGCTTTGCTCCAACTCGCCCGTTGAGTTTTGCCGGACCCGTTGCTCCTGGCAGAATGACCGTGATCCACGGGCTGTCAACCGAACGAGGGTGGCCCGCATTCCTGATGGAGCAGCGAATCAGCACTCAGAGTAAGTATGGGCGTCGGCCTTTGGTCGAGGATCGGTTACGGTTCGGACGGGAATTGGTAACTGTGATTGGAGAGGTTTTGAGATAACTGACCTTTTTCTCCATCCCAAAAACGCCAGTCCCCTCAAGTCCAAATCTATTTCGCGCAAGTAACTCATTACTCCTGAATAACTTCCGCTCCCCCCGCGCGCCCACTTCCTGCGGCCCGCCAAATCTCGCTAGTACCTTTTAACCAAAGCGAATGCAAGGAAATCATCATCAACCGCGAAAGCTCTCCCCTTTCGATAACCTGATCCTCGCC
>JAYUSZ010000148.1:0-4867 GCA_043755435.1 Bryobacterales bacterium
TCACGCATGGAGGGGTCGCCCAGATTTTCAGGGTAGATACCAGGGAGAGTGCCGAGAGCGTTGACTGGTTTTTCTAACGTAACTACAATAGAATCAGCATATTCGCGGACGAGGTAGGCGGTGCGGGCGGGTTCTGAAATTGCTGATTCAATGGGAGTCAAGAGGTTCCTTTTATTGGTTGAGATAAGGGCGCGGCAGTGGTGGCAAGCCGAGATTTTGGCGCATAGCTAGGTACCCAATTCCAGCATCCTCTAGGAGCGGCTTGGGCATTGTAAGGTTTTTGTAATAGGTTGGAAGGAATGGGGGTTGCAGGATTTGGGGTGGGCGCGGATGAGGGGGAAGGGAGGGGTATTTGTGGGGGGTGACTAAAGTCAACATGGTTTCTTGGAATCGAGCAAAATAGGAGTATGCGTCAAGGAATGCGATACCGAGGAGAATCACAATTTTGCAACGACTTACTGGGTTTGGCGTGAGTGGATATCGCAGCTTCGGACCTGAGCCGCAATTTGTCGCGCCACTTGCCGAGATCAACATTTTCGCCGGTCAAAATAATTCCGGCAAGTCAAATGTCTTGAGGTTGATTTCAGTTCTTGAAAACGTGCGGAAACCGCTCGATCCTATACTGGACTACCACAAAGGGAAACGGTTTAGTAAACCGACAATTTACTTGCCTTTGGATGCTTCAACAAAATCCATAGCAACAGCCTTGCCAGAAATTAATGCTCAGGCATATGGAACTGAACCCTACAAAGAGCTGAATAAGTTCATTGAGCAATTTCAACTCCAGAAGGCCGATGCTTCTTGGTTCGGATACGATCTACTAAATCAACAAAAAATCGTCACACCTAAAAAATCGTCACACCTATAGCTGAAGACCTCCGCTCGCTGCTGAATAAGATCACATGGAGTAGCGGCTTTGACTTTTTAGACCGCGCTAGCGGAAATAGACTAAGCCTCGCTAGAATTCCTGACCTCCTGGAACGTTTATCGCCGCTTAAGCGATTCCATATGGCGGCAGTTGCTCCTATACTTGAAGCCCACCGTCAGATTGGTGATGCCAAATCCGAGCACGAAGGGCTTAGCGGTAGAGGCTTAATCAAGAAGCTTTCTGAACTCGAACGACCTGTGCTGGCCTTGCAAAAAGATAAGGAACGGTTTGCCCAGATCAGTAAGTTCGTCCAATCGGTAACCGGCTACTCGGATGCCTACTTGGAAGTTCCGAGGGCGGAACCAGCACTTCTCGTGCACATGGGCGGAAAGCTACTTCCGGTTGAGTCACTTGGTACAGGCATCCACCAAGTCATTCTTTTCGCCGTAGCAGCTACGGTGACAGAAAATTCAATCATGTGCATCGAAGAGCCGGAGATCCACCTTCATCCTCGTTTGCAGAAGGAGCTACTAACCTATCTCCGCAAAACCAGCAATCAGTACTTCATCACGACGCACTCGGCACACATTCTGGACGCGCAAGATGCTGCCATTTTTCATGTCGGCCTTAACGAACACCAGGAGTCTGTGGTGGAATACCTACGCGGTCCCAGTCATCGCGCTTCAATCTGTTTCGATCTCGGTTATCGCCCCTCCGACTTAGTTCAAGCTAACTCCATCATTTGGGTAGAAGGTCCGTCGGATCGGATCTACGTGAAAGCTTGGATAGAGAGCGTAGCTACAAACTTTGTTGAAGGAACCCACTATTCCATCATGTTCTACGGCGGCAAACTACTCTCCCATCTAACCGCAACGGACGAGGATATTACTAACTTCATAGATCTGCTCCGCTTGAATCGGAACGTCATGATCTTGATGGATAGCGACAGGGGGAAAAAGAATGACTCCATTTCGGCGACAAAGGAGCGAGTGGCGAACAAAGTTGGCAAGCATGGCGGACTAGCGTGGATTACGGCTGGCCGCGAGATCGAAAACTACTTAACTCCCGAGACCTTGAAAACTTCGCTAAGTGCCGTTCATCCAACTTGGGAATTTTCACCGCCAAAAAATGAATGGACGTGCTGCTACAAAGAGAAGACTTCCAAAGACAAGAAAGTGGATAAAATCCGCCTAGCACGAGAAGCTACTAAATCGGTGGATCTCACTCGACTTGACCTTAAGGAAAGGATCGACGAACTGATTGCTTTTATCCGTAAGCACAATAACTGAGATGGCTTTGCTAGAATCCCAAGTAATGAAATACCGGGTGCATTTTGAACAAGACGAAGACGGAGTGTTCGTAGCAACCTGCCCGGGGTTGCCTGGCTGTGTTTCCCAAGGCAGCACGCGGGCGGAGGCCACTGCGAACATCCGTGAGGCAATCGAAGGTTACTTGAAGAGCCTGCGGAAGCATGGTGATCCTGTGCCTCCAAGTATTTCTGCCGCAACACCAGTTCGTTTCCTGTAATCTAATAATGAGTACACCCATGGAAGTAACGATCACAATCCCGGACGAGCGCGTTCCGTTGATCCAAAAGCAGGCCGAAGCGCGTGGCCTCACGGTGGAGCGATGGCTCGTAGAAATTGCGGAACAAAACGCACCAGTTCCGTCTATTTCGCATCTACAGAAAACTGACCCGAAAGAATGGTTTCGGCAATTTTGTGAGTGGGCGGAGAGTCACGACAGAACCACTCCGTTGCTTTCCGATGAAGCTGTGAGCCGCGACAGTATCTACCCGGACCGGTTTTGAAGCTTTGTTTATTGATACAAGCGTCCTCGTACGGACTCTTCAACCTCATCATCCTCTGTATTCATTAGCGAAATCGGCTTTAGATAATTTGACAGATGAAGGTCGTGAACTTTTCGTAGTCGCTCAAAATCTGATTGAGTTTTGGGCAGTTGCTACACGGCCCAAAGGCGAGAATGGTTTGGGGTTGAGTACGATTGAGGCTGGAGTGGAGTTGGACCGTATCAAAGGAATATTTCAATTCCTTCCGGAAACTCCTGCAATCTATCCCGCTTGGGAATTGCTTGTGAAGACGCACGCGGTTTCAGGAAGACCAACTCACGATGCACGCCTTGCGGCGGCGATGCAGGTTCATGGGATCACCGACATCCTAACCTTTGACAAAACAGGATTCACTCGCTTTCCAGGTATCAACGCGATTCATCCTGCGGACATCATGCCAACTAGGCAGTAGCTTCAGCACCTTCAATCCCCAGGAAAGAGTACCCAAAGTTCAGGACGGCCGGAGTTGCAGTGCACTGCCCGGGAAAGGAATCCAAGACAAGCCCACGAAAGATACAGTGCCGTGCGGGCTCCTTGCCAGGCACCATGTGGGGTGCTCTCAAATTGAAGATTGCGCATCCGGCTGGAAACGGATGGGACCGGGTGAAAGATGCGTTCAATCCAAGTGCCCCGGGCAGGTTCGTTATCCTGAAGTTGATCGAGCACCTGAATCGTTTCTTCTATCAGCGCGGGAGAAACGCCACGATCCAGTGCGAATTGATCGGATTCAAAAACGGCTGGACGACTCAGCGAGGGCAATAGCAGAAGCCCCCCGAACGACCATATGGTGAACCAAAGGGAACTGGTGAGGAGTCCCTCGATGTCTCCCAAATTCGACCCTGAGAGCCTCGTTGATAGTGCGAATCCCGACAAGTTCCAAAGAAATGCAAGGGCGACTCCACGGAGTCTTCCGCCTGTTGCTAACACTCCGGTACGCCGGGCGATTTGAACTGCCACCACCTGCGGTGTAAGTTTTGCAAGCCAAGCCGAGGGCAGGATTAGGCGTTCGTGGCCAGGCCAGCCAACAAGGCCGCCAACGAAACCTGGATCAACGGAAGAGTAGGCTTGGGGATGAAGATGCCGAACCTTCCATCGGCTCAACACAGCTAAGGCGGGGCGAAAATCATGTTCGACGATTCGCATTCCGCCTACGATTCGGGCAATCGGAGCTTGAGAAAACAGTAGAAGCAACATCAATAACCCCGCTGCAATGATGGATGTGGAATTGCCTGCGGTCCGGGCGGTTTGAAGAATGATTAAACCGCAAACACCCATCAGTGAAGCCTGGGTGAGAACTCCGCGGAGCCACGCTTTGAAGAAGGAGGCGAAAGTGCCGGTTGCGCGGTTGTGCCAATGGGGTAGCAAGTGGCCTCCAAAGAGATCGAACGGGAAGCTGATCAAAATGTATAGGGCAAGTGGAATGGCAAGGCCTGAAAGAATTGAAGAGCCGGCGAAGAATCGCTGCGGAAGCTTAAGCATGAGAGCTGTTAGAGAGAGTAATACGATGCAACCGACGCCGCTGATTCCAAGCCAAAGACGCGCTCTAGCGTATGTCATAACAGCATTGGATGACCAGTATCCGGTGTTTGGATTATTGCTTGCAAGTTTTATTTGCAGAATAGAAACTTTTTATTGAAACGAATTGGCCTCAGCCTTCAACTAACTCCGCAAGGCGCTAAAAACATCTTGGGCGGACGATGGACCCGTCGGGCGCAGTGTGGATCCCTTTGTAGGCGTAGCGGAGGATGCTGGGCCGTACGCCCATGAAAGCAGAAGCTGAAACGCGTTTCACACCGTGGGCGAGGTAGAGATCGACCGTCTTTTCTTCCAGTTCCTGATCCTGAGGGGAATGAATGAGATTGGATCCCCGGGGGAGCCCGGCGCAGGAACGTTCCAGGCGAATCAGGGCTTTTTCAATTTCAGGGAGCGAGAGGCCGGCGGCACCGAAGAAGCCGAGCATGCCTTCGTGGGCGACGGCTTCCACCATTTCCACGGTGGCGATGCCATTGGCCATTTCGCCGGCGATGTAGGGGAGGGTGGTGCCGTGCGACCTCACGCATGGAGGGGTCGCCCAGATTTTCAGGGTAGATACCAGGGAGAGTGCCGAGAGCGTTGACTGGTTTTTCTAACGTAACTACAATAGAATCAGC
>JAYUSZ010000149.1:0-35393 GCA_043755435.1 Bryobacterales bacterium
CCCTGAGCGAGCTGCCTGACTCGGGTGTCCCCGTTTGGCGGCCTTTTTCAAGCACTTCAGTCTCACCCTTCGGGTGATTCTATTTCACTATTCTTGTAACCGCAAGTCCATGTTTTTTGAACCATCTAGTCGCTTTTTTCTCAAATCAACTGCCGTTTTTGTGTTCAAACCTCCTTTTCGATAAACTTCCGCAGCGCCGTCATCATCTGGGAACCGATCTGCAGATTGCGGGATTCGGCGAGGTGAGAAACCGAGATCGGTAAAACATCACCGCTACTCATGGTGATCGCCGAGTCAATCGTGGTTTTCATGACTTCTTCCTCATTTCAATTTGCGCGCCTCAATCAAAGTAGCATAGCGTTTCCTACCCAAGTCGAGATCGGCTCTACGGGTGGCTTGGGTCTTCTTGACGAAGCTGTGCCCAAATTATAAAAAAATGAATATATTCGTCGAGCCTGGACAAAACAAATCGACCACAAGCTTCGACAGCATCTGCGGAAGAACTGGAATAGCTAATAGAGGGAAGTGGCGGAGAGAGAGAGATTCGAACTCTCGGTAGCCCTTTACAGACTACGACGGTTTAGCAAACCGCTGCTTTAGACCGCTCAGCCATCTCTCCGCTTCTGAGACTGTCTAGAAACAGCGCTTTGCAGTCACTGTCACTATATCACAGTCCAAAACCTAACCGCTATGGGTATCACCACCAAGTGGTCGGCAATGGCGCTCTATACGCAGGGGAAGGAGGTCATTGAGGTGACCTTGACACCGTTGTGAGTTGGGGAGTGAAGCGTCGAGAGGGTCCTTTGACTGAAATCACAGAAGTTGGGGTGCGTATTTCCGAAGAATCGAATCGCTAAAATCGACACCGAACCCCGGTCCCACGGGTGGGAGATAGTAACCGTCGACGAGCTTGGGCGTCATCATTTCCATCAATTCATTGCCGGAGTCCCCTGTTCCGAAACTCTCCGCAAATGCCGGCGATCTTGAGGTCAGAAGAAGCGTCATGCCATAAACGCTGCCTCCCCGATGAGGAATCAGTGGTATTTCCGCTGCTTCGGCTAAAGCGGCGACTCGGCGGCCATCGGTAAGTCCACCCGACCAAGTGAGATCGGGTTGCAAAACATGAGCAGCCTTGTTGCGAAGCAATTCACGAAAACCGTAAATGGTTGATTCGTGTTCGCCACTGGCAATCTTGGTGCTTTGAACCTCGCGGCAGAGTTTAGCGTATCCCTCCATGTCATCAGGCAACAACGGTTCTTCTATGAAAAAAAGTCGCGCCTCCGCAACCCGTTTTGCTAGTTCAATTGTGTACGGAACATCCCAGGCGCACAGAGCATCCAGCATCAGATGGATATCAGGACCAACGCGCTTTCGAGCATCCAAGATCTTCTTGACGTTCGTGCTCATGCCTTTGTCTCCGAGACGAAAGCTCTCAAAACTGTGGATCTTAATGGCCCGGAAACAAAGCTTCAATCCGTGTTCGACTTCGTTGCCAGTGTAGTAGCCTGCCACGCGTTCGGCAGTTGGCCCGCCCAGCAGCCGGTAAACGGGAAGCCCCGCATTTTTTCCGGCTAAGTCCCAGAGTGCAAGGTCGATACCACTAATCGCTTGGATGGCCAAGCCACGGCGTCCATAGAAGGAAGTTGAAGCGAACATCTGCTCCCATAGCAACTCAACATTGAGTGCATTGGTGCCGCGAAGCAACTTGCTTAGATGCTGTTCAATGATCAGGCAAGCCGCAGTACCGCCGCCTCCCACACCGTATCCGGTCAAGCCTTCACGAGTGCGAATTTGCACCAGTATGGCCCCTCCCAATTGAGAAAATGGGCCGAAGTTGCGCCATCGTTTGGGATCGAAATCGGGTAGCGGCTCGCTGGCAGCTTGGGCAGCAGCACTGAGGATTCGCAGTGGAGCGGCTTTGACCGATACAATTTGCAGGCGTTCGGTTGCAGGGAGTGCCTTAGCGGCTCCAGCAATTGCAAAGAACCCACGGCGAGTAAGGTTGTTAGTTAGCATATGCAGACCAAATTCAGCGTAGCCCATTGATCGGATCAGCAGCGATGGGGAGCGGTAGAAAATCGCGTTCCAGAACCATTCGTTCTATTATGACCTTCCTGAGTTCCTGTTCGATGGCAGCTGTTTCCTTCCTTCCAACAAGATTTTCAAATTCTTGCGGATCCTTTTCCAAGTCGTAAAGTTCAAACATGGGTCGTGTAGCAGAAAAGTAAATTCGCGAGAGTTGTGGCGATAAATCCCCGGCCATGTTGCGCTCTTTTAAATCCTTCCAAAAGGCTGTGGAGGCGAAATCCACCGGTTGATATGGCAACTGCCAAAGCGCGTTGTAAATGAATTTATGCCGAGGTCCAACAACACACCGTCCAAGGTCGAAAGAGGCGCTGCCCATAGGCAAATAGATGTGATGCGCCCCGCGTTCGGCAAATACGTGGGTTCGCCCTTGTGGCCTCTCACCACGGAGAATCTTGCATGCGCTTATGCCGGTGATCTCTTTAGGCACGGCAACTCCGCAAGCCTCTAGAAAAGTAGGTGCCAGGTCTTCTCCAGATATCAGTTCTGAGGATACTCGACCCGGCTTGACGATCGCTGGCCAACGCATGATCAGCGGCACGTGGATGCCGAACTCGTAGAGAGTGCCTTTACCGCGCAACAGTGCTGCACCGTTGTCACCCATGAAAGCAACTAGGGTATTGTTGGCCAACCCGCGATCATCGAGTATTTTCATCACGATTCCAAAATCATCATCGAACCGCGAGATCTTATCGTAATAAAACGCGAAATCTTCTCGAATGAGAGGGGTGTCAGGAAAATGAGCAGGAAGGGTTAGCTTTGCCGGATCATGCGGCACTCGAGCAACGTTGGGTTCAAACTTGCGGTGTGGATCATTGGAACAAAGCTGCAGAAAGAAGGGTTTATTCTTCGGCTTTAAGTCGAGAAATTCAGAGAATTGTTCAATGCCTTTTTGCATGCCACCCGTACGCACAAAATCCAAGCGTTCCTGGAAAGTATGCAGTTCTTGCTTGTCGTAGATTTCTTTAAGGAGTTTGTCGCTATTTCCAGCCTCACCGTCCAGATGATATGTTCGACCAGCAACGCCTGTGAAATAGCCTTGAGCGCGCAGCACTTCTGGATAAGTCCGCACGTCCCTCGGCAACGGTGCGCTGAACCGGGTCATCTGAATAGCCACTGGCGAGCGCCCTGTCATCAGTGCGGCTCTGGCTGGAACACACTGAGGGCTGGAAGCGTAGGCCCGATCGAATCGGATGCCTTGGGCTGCGAAACGGTCGAGATTTGGGGTCTTGATGTCGCGGTTGCCATAGCATCCCACGTGCGGAACGCTATGGTCATCGGAGAGCACAAAAAGTATGTTGGGTCTGTTCTCCACCTGGGCAAGAGCAGTGTTCGCTGAAATCAGGGCACCAACAGTTCGTAAGAAATCTCGTCGAGGATAGTTCATTTGTTTTCGGGCAAGGAGAATGAAAGAATTTGACTGCCAGCCGCCACCGAAACATATTGTCGGCCTTTCAAATTGTAGGTCATCGGCGAACCTTTTAGCCGCTGGTTCGATTCAAAGTGCCAAAGTGTCTTGCCTGTTTTCGCATCTACCGCGGCAAAACCACCGCCAGTCTCGCCATAAAAGACCGTGCCACCAGCCGTGGAAAGAACACCCGAGTAGTTATATTCAGGAGGACCTACTTGTTCAATTTCCCAAGCAATTTTGCCAGTTTCAATCTCGATGGCACGAAGGAATTTCATGGGAGGATCGGCTGGCTCGCGGTAAGGTACATATTGCCTTTTGCCAGTCTGGTAAATAGTGCAATCCTCCACTGCCATCACGTAGAAGAGCATGGTTGCCGGGTTGAATGCAGTTGAGTACCAGTTGGTTGCTCCCCGCACTGCCGGGCAGGTTTTAGTCCCCAACGCACTTGGTTTGTTTCCATCCAAGAGCTGTGGGCGGCCAGCAGCGTCGATACCACTTGCCCAAGTGATTCTATTCACGAAAGGTTTACCTAAAAGGAATTCGCCCGTTGTGCGATCCAAAACATAAAAAAAGCCGTTTCGATTAGCCTGAAGCAACAGCTTTCGGTCCTTCCCTTTGAAGGGTGCGTTGACCAATACCAGCGGCTCGGTTGCATCCCAATCATGGAGATCATGTGGAGTGAACTGGAAATGCCAACGCAATTTGCCTGTTTTAGGATCCAAGGCTACAACGCTATCCGTGTAGAGATTGTCCCCAATGCGGTCAGCACCATCGGTGGCCGGATAGGGCTGGCCAGTGGGCCAATAGAGCAGCCCCGTTTCAGGGTCGTAAGAACCAGTAAGCCAAGTAGCTCCACCACCCACTTCGATCATCTTGCCACTCCAGGTTTCTGAACCAGGTTCGCCGCGTTTTGGGATCGTCCAAAAGCGCCAAGCCTGCTCGCCTGTAGTCGCCCTATATGCAGCCAGAAAGCCGCGTAGTGGTCTATCGCCACCAGCTATACCAGCGATCACCAAATCATTTACTACCAAGGGAGCGGCTGTCGCGGTGAATGGCCCCTCACTCTCTGGCATGAATACTTCCCACATCACTGCGCCGGTGAGGCGATTCAGGCAGACCAGACTAGCGTCATCGGTGGTGTAGAAAATGCGATCCCCAAGAATCGCCACGCCTTTATTGGGGTTATTGACGGCTTGTCCTTTCCCGCGAGGCCGCGAGAAACACCAAACCTCGTGTCCTGTTCGAGCGTCGAGAGCGCAAGCTCGATTTGGCCCAGTGACATACATCACGCCATCGCTTACGAGCGGAGTCGTCTCCAACGACCCAGTCGGAAGCGTATAGCTCCACTGAAGCTGCAGCCGATCAACATTTTTCGCGTTGATCTGATCAAGTGAACTGTGCCGGTTCCCTCCCGGAGTTCCGTTGTAGCCTGGCCATTCCCCAGGTTTCGGATGAAGGACCTGCTCAATTGCTGCAATTGGCACTTTATCCTGTCCTCCCAGGATAGGACCAGGTATAACGCCACCCAATCTACTAAGATATGCCAGCAGGTTGCGGCGCTCCTCTGCGGACGATTTGAGTGCCGGCATCAGTGATGCCTTTTCGCGCACCACTTGGTCGTATTCCGTATCCAAAAGAAATCGGAATTGGCCGTCTAGCGTCTGGAGTTGCAAATCATGTTTTCCCCGGCTTCGAGCAAATCCTCGGAGTTTCGACCCATCCCGTAAATTGACGTTGACAACCTTCCATTGGTCTTGAGGGCACCAAGCGAAAAAAGGACAATTCGATGATGACCCCGCTTTTTCGCCTGGGGAATCCAAAGACTGCTCCAAATCTTTCAAAGAGAGTTGGCGTCCGATCGCTGATAGATCGGGTCCATTGGCTTTGCCCCGCCCTGCCACCATGTGACAGGTTGCACATTGGCCTTTTTCGAAAAAAAATTGCTCTCCTTGTTTCGCATCACCAACCGTCGGGAAATCGAATACTGGAGCATTCAAGAAGCGTATCCATTGTGCAAGCGATTGCAACTGGGCCTCTGGCAGAGCGAAGGGTGGCATGCCTCCCTCGGTACCATTTCGGATCACTTCTTGGATCTCCTTTTCGGATCGGTTTTGCAGCGACCGGCTCATAACTAAAGACGGACCGCGCTCTGTTCCCTTTGCTCCTTCTCCATGGCAGACAACACAGCCCTTTGCAAAATATTGCTCGGCCGTAGTCCAGTTCATAGCAGCGCCCTGGGGGATCTGGCCGATGGCGTGGATGGAGAAGCAAAGCATTCCTGCAACGGCTGCGGTGCTCACAAAAGTGGACATTATTTTTCCTTTGCTGCTGTAGAAATCATCACCCATAGACGAGATGTTCAAGCCAGAGCGGGCACCGTATTTCAAACCTCAGAACCGGATCCTTGCGCTTAGCACGATGTACCTTGGATCACGCGCTGATGTATACCGTCCAAAGCTGGCATTGGTTTGCGCACTTGTTGCATAGGCGAAGGATGCGCCTGCATTGGGATTGTTGAAATTCACATGGTTGAATGCGTTATACAGTTCGGTACGGAACTGCAGCACACGGGTTTCATTCCCTAGCCGGAAATCTTTGAAAAACGAGATATCGAAGTTATTGATGCCGGGTCCGTAATAAAAATTCCTGGAAGAATTGCCAATGCCGAAAGCGGATTGTGCGGGCAATGCAAATGCATTTGGATTTAGCGGAGATATGGTTTTATCCGTCTGCGCATCAGTTCGCACAGGGTCACCAATGATCTCGATGCGCGTCACCAAAGGACTTGGGCTGCCAGTGACATTGTACCCGGCTGGTGCGCCAGTTATAGCGAATGTGACAGGCGTTGGATTTCCGGAAAGAAAAGTTGCGATCCCAGTGATCTGCCAACCATCGAGTACCTGTTTGCTGATCACATTTCTCCACAGGGAACTGCCATCGGGAAGCCGATAGGTCCAATTCGTTGTCAGAACATGGCGGCGATCATTGCTGTCAGGGCTATAAGTGAAGCGATTATCAACGTAAGCAGATGGAACATAACTCATCACCTTCGACCACGTCCAACTGCCGCCGAACTGTAAACGCTTCCCGAAGCGTTTGTTCAATTGCGTTTGCATGGAATTGTAGTTGGAACTATTGCTGTACTGCCCGTAATTGATGCCAGCATACCCAAGCCTCGGTCGCTGGAAATTAGCTTGAAACGGTTGGCCCGTGGTTGCATCGAGAGTAGCCGGGTTCAATTGGCCATTTGCCAGCCGGGTTGTCCGGTAGGGTACATCATTAATTGGAATTAAATTGTACCGGTTTCGTGTGGTGTTGCCAACATAGGCAATGTCCAGAACAATGCCTAGGCCGACGTTTCGCTGAACGCCAAAACTATAGTTATAAGTTGTTGGCAGTTTATAATCCCGCTGACCGGAATCAACATTCTGTGGCGTGACATATGCCGGTGCTGTCAACAGTTGTGGGATTGTTGTGCTGAAAACAACTGGTGTTGAAGTAAGCGGCGGATTACTGATATAAATACAGCAGGAATTGCTCCCCGATGTAGCGCCTGTCCCGCCCCCACGATCATAGAATGCGCCGAAACCGCCGCGAATCGCCATCTTGCCATCCCCGAAAACATCGTAACCAAAACCGATCCTTGGACCAATCCCGATGGAAGGGTTATTCGCAAATTGAGTGTCATAGATCCGCATACCCTGGAACGGGGTCCCGGTGTTAGGAGCAAACGCGCCTACTAAAACGGGCGAGAGAATTTGCCCGGTAACTGGATTCAGACCGGCAGCTGGATTCGCGCCTGTCGGTCCAGTGCAGGGCCGTGCGCTGGTCCGGCATGTTGGTTGGATAAGCTGCGGATTTAGACTCTGCTTGTATAAAGCGCTATCGAATGCAGCGAGTGGAGTGTTAGCACTGTAGGAAGGAGGTGTCCACTGAAACCTAACGCCAACGTCAAGAGTCAAGCGTCGCGTTAGTCGCCAATTGTCCTGTGCGTACCACTCAAAGCCGGTGTAGCGTGAGTGTCGGACAGGCCTCCTGCTTGACTCTGCATAGGATTGCAAAACACCCAACACAGCATTGGAATACCCGAACCCGGTGTCAAGAGGGTTTAGGTTGGTTGAACCGAAATTCATAAGGCCGTTATAGTTTGCGTTTTCTGGGGAGTTGCGGCTGTTATGTTCGTAATAGAAGCCAAACTTCGTGTTGTGCTTTCCCCGGATCCAAGACAAATTTTCCGAGATGTTTTGTACTGTATCTGTGCCAAAAAACGGAAAGCGTGTCTCAAAAGTGAACGAAGCCGGACTGTTGATGATCCCGCCGCCAGATCCTGCGGCAAATGTGGTGCTTGGCAACAGGTCCAATGGATTTGCCTGCGGATAAAGTCGAGGAAGAACCGTCGCCCCAAGACCCGTTCCCGCTCGAGTATTTTTCGCCAATTCCGCTTTGTCTGGAATGCTGACCTGCTGGTATGCACGGTTGATTCCATAAGTGACTTCATTTACCAGATTCGGGTTAAAGGTGTGGATAACCGTTCCTACGATGCCACCTGTCTGGATGCTGTACTCGGTATATAGCTGGCGCCAAGTCGTCGCCGCGCCCAAACCATTGCCGTATCCTGCAGTATTACGATATCCGTTCAGCAACCGGAAATAGAACAAAGTCCTGGGGGCCACATTGTAATCCACTCGAAGAATCTTGTCTGTAAGCGGCTGGTTCTGGATGAACTGATTCAGCGCATTGAACTGACGAGTGCCGCTTGAATCTACGGCATTCGGCAGAGGAAATAAACTCAGCAGCTTTTGCCCTACAGGGTCGATTCGGGAAACTGGGACTATCGCGCCTGGAAATGGAGTCTGCGTCGTGGGATCTCTTACAACAACCGACTGGCCGTTGTTGCCGAAAACACTTTGTGAGAAATCGCCGTTACGCTCCAATTGTGTTGGAAAAGTAACCCTCTGCAAGGCTGTGAACACATTTCTCTTTAGTATGTCTTGCGACCAGAAGAAGAAAAGCTTGTTACTCTTGCGGTTGAAGCGTGTTCCGGGAAAGAACAGCGGACCACCCACGGTGTACCCAAAATTGTCATAGCGATAAACCGGACTGCGCGCCTTGCCATCAGCTCCGAGATTCAGCCTACCAGAATTATTGAAAAAATTGTTAGCGTTGAGCGCTTCATTCCGCTTGTAGTAATAGACGGAACCGTGAAAATCTTGAGTCCCATTCTTAATCACCACGTTGACCATACCGCCTGCCCGGGCACCGTATTCTGCCTGGTAGTTCGTGAGCAAAACCTTCACTTCCCCGATGGCATCCACGCTAGGCTGATACTGGGTGTTGCCACTGGCTCCAGAATCCTGAGAGACGACACCGTCAATCGTCACAAGTACTTGGCCGTTGAGTCCTCCGTTCACAGTCGCCATGCTGCCACCTGGCGCATCTCGGGTGACAACATCAACCACTCCGGGCAAAAGCTTGAGCAAGCCGATGTAGTCGCGGCCGCGAAGAGGAGTGTTTTCGATCTGACTCGCGCTTATCAGGCCGGCACGCTCGGAACTGGCTGTTTGAACTCGGGCTTGGTCGCCCTGTACGGTTACTGTCGAAGCAACGTCGCCAAGCTGAAGTTTGATCGGGCTTAGCGAAACGCGTTCGTTGGCGCTTACCTCAATGGCTTTCTCCTCGTGCGGTCGAAAACCGGGCTGCACAACTCGTACAGAATAATTTCCACGTAGCAATTCCACAAAGACGAATCCGCCAGTTGAGTCCGTTTGCATCTCTCTTACCTGCTTGGTAAGGTCGTTAGTCAGTTGGACTGTGCAAGCGACGATTGGCCGTCCGCTGGTGTCGTCCACATGTCCGGAGATTTGACCAGATAAGCCCTGGCCGGAGACCCTGCTTGGAGTGCAGAGAATGAGGGCCATCAAGACAACCTTCACGTTTCTCATACAATTCATCCTTAGGCTCTGACGAGCACTTTATGCCAGTATCGGTTTCACAACATTTCCATAAACATCGGTCAATCGGAAGTCGCGGCCATTGTAACGATAGGTGAGCTTTTGGTGATCGAGCCCTAACAAGTGGAGGATGGTCGCGTGCAGATCATGGACGTGCACCTTTTCGCTTACGGCTTTGTAGCCATACTCGTCGGTCTCGCCGTAGACCATACCCTGCTTGACTCCGGCACCGGCCATAAACATTGTCCAGCAATGCGGGTTGTGATTGCGGCCAGCATCGGCAACGCCGGTGGTTCCTTCCATTACGTGATCATAAGGAGTGCGCCCGAATTCACCGGACCAAATTACAAGAGTGTCGTCCAGCAAGCCGCGCGCTTTCAGATCGGTCAGCAATCCGGCCAGAGGTTTGTCGATCCCCTTCGTGCTCTTACGCATCCCTGTTGCGATTTTGGTGTGGTGATCCCACCCATTGTCAGTTACCTGAATGAAGCGAACCCCAGCTTCGGCCATGCGACGGGCCATCAAACATTTCCGGCCGAAATTGTCGGTTGCATCATCCCCTATGCCGTAGAGTTCGCGGGTAGCTTCCGATTCCTTTGACACATCGAAAACTTCTGGAGCTTGCGCCTGCATCCGGTACGCAAGCTCGTAAGATTGAATCAACCCTTCCACGTTTGGATCTGTTCCAGATTCTTCCAAATCCATGCGATTGCGGGCCTGAATCAGATCCAGATGCTGCCGCTGTAAGTCGGCCGGAAGTGATGAGTCACCCATGTGTCCGATCTTGGAATTCTTAACAGGCGTTCTGGCGTCGCCGATACGAGTGCCCTGGTAAATGGCAGGTAGAAACACATTGGAGTAATGGAGCGGACTGCCATCATCCCCATAAAGCATCGGGCTGATTACCATGTAGCCAGGAAGATTTTTGTTCTCTGTCCCCAATCCATAAGTGATCCAGGAACCCATGGACGGACGAACGAATTGTATGGATCCGGTTTGGAATAAGCGAATGGCGGCAGGATGAACCGGACTATCGGAAACCATGCTGCGGAGAAAGCATAGCTCATCCACTTTCTTTGACAAATGCGGCATCAGATCGGAAACCCACATGCCGTTTTGACCGATCTGCTTGAAGTCAGAGATAGGAGGCAGCAACCGAGCCTTATCTTTAGTTGAGGGATCAATGGAGTCGCCGATGTTGAAAGGAATCTGTTCTCCGCCTTCCTTCTTAAGGCGAGGCTTGCAATCGAATAAATCTGATTGTGAAACGCCACCCTGCATCCAAAGGAAAATCACCCGCTTAGCCTTGGCAGGAAAGTGAGGCTTTTTGGGAGCCAATGGGTCCAGGCTGGTTGGACCTGCAATGCCATGTTCGCTAGCCGCTAGTGCTGCAAAAGCAAGAGATCCAAAACCGCCGCCCAAGGAACGCAGAAATCCTCGGCGGTCGTTGGGTATGGAGTCAATGGGATGTTTCATATTTCTCAGTCCTTTTGCTACCTGCGGTACAAGAATTCACTCGAGGCGAAAATCGCGTGGCAATATCGCGCCCAAACCTCAACATCAAGATCGACAGGTTGAGCGCTTTGCTTGCTAGCCTGTTTTTCATAAGCGGCACGGAAATCCGAAACGAACTGCTTGGCTTGATCGAAATCCCTTTGCGAGGAGGGTCGGTTAAGCGTTTCGAGAATGATTTTCGATACACGGTTCTGATCGTTTAGCCCACGCGTTGATTCCGCCATGCGCCGCGACTCGTCCTTCAGAAATGGAGAGTTCATCAAGTAAAGCATTTGGGTCGGTACCGTAGTCGAGGATCGATCACCAACAATCTGGTCGGGGTCTTTGAAATCGAATAAATTGAGAATGTCGATATCATCCATCTGACTGTTGCGCATAATCGGTTGGTAGACAGTTCTTCGATATTTCACATCGGGAGAGATCCGGGAATCGTCCTCCAGGAAAAATGGCGCGATGGTATGGACGTTTTGAGCAGTCAACGGCAGGGTCGGCCCGCCGCTCTTGGTATCCAGGTGTCCGCTAGCTTGCAGCACAACGTCCCGGATGGCTTCCGCTTCAAGGCGGCGCCGGTTGGATCGCCACAATAGTTGATTTTCCGCATCGATTTCGTCGTTGCGCGGATTTGGTTTGCTTGCCAGTTGATAGACGCGGCTAAGAGCGATTTCACGGATCAACTTTTTCGTTGACCAACCTTGTTCGACAAAGCGTGTCGCCAAGTAGTCCAACAGTTCAGGATGAGTGGGCAGCTCGCCGCGGGTACCAAAGTTTTCAGTTGAGGCGACGATGCCACGTCCAAACATGTGATGCCAAACACGGTTTACGTACACGCGAGCTGTAAGCGGATGGCCGGAGTCAGTTAACCACTCAGCGAGTTCCTTACGGCCACTGGCGCCTTTACTGATTTCTGGCAAAGGCTTTCCATTGCTGATCGCGCGGGGAAGGCCCCGCGGAACAAATTCTCCCAATTGGTGCGCATCACCCCGGAAAGCAATCCTGGCATCCTCTGGATATTCCATTTCTTCGGCTGCGTAAACTTCTGGCTGCTTTGGCTTCAGGTACTTTGTGAAAGCCAAAATCTGGCGATCACCCGCAAACTCCGTTTTCTTCTTCAGCACCGCCAGTTCGGCCTGGGCCTCCTTGAGGGCAACGGGATCGTTCTTAATCTCTTTGATACGCTTGTTGATCGCTTCCTGCTGTTTCTTGAAAACCTTATCGGCGGCTTCCACTTCGGCGACGTGTTTCTCCCAAGCAGCCAGGGCCTCAGCATGCTCGCGGGCGCTTGTTGTTGTTTCCGGAAGTCGAACCAGATTTACACCACCCTCCAGATTGGTCCGGGAAGTGGTTTTGGTGCTCATGAAAATGCCCGCCATTGCGTAGTAGTCTTTGTTCGTAATCGGGTCGAACTTGTGATCATGACAACGAGCGCAGCCCATCGTTAGACCCATTACAGTTCGTCCAATCAAATCTACTTGCAGGTCAGCAATGTCGACGCGCATTTGCTGCCTGTCGACTGAAAACCAGGCCCATGGCCCCAGAACCAAGAAGCCTGTGGCGGCAAGCGCATCTTCAGATGGCTCCCCTTCCTTATCTTTCGGCTTCCTTGCAGTCGGTCCCGCAATCTGCTCCCGCAGAAACTGATTGTAAGGTTTGTCAGTTGCATAGGAGCGAATCACATAATCGCGATAGCGCCAGGCACTGGGGAGCGGAATGCGCCTGCCAACGCCGGTGGTATCGGCCCAATAAGTTACGTCGAGCCAATGCCGGCCCCAACGTTCCCCATAGGCAGGAGAACCCAGAAGCCTGTCAACCACAGTTTCAAGAGCCTTCGGAGAATTGTCCTCCACAAACCGCGAGATTTCGTTAGCAGTGGGCAGCAAGCCAGTCAAGTCAAGGGTAAGTCGACGGAGCAGCGTGTGCTTGTCGGCGTCGATTGCCGGTGAGAGTTTCTTTTCCTCAAGTTTCGACAGAATGAAACGGTCGATATCAGTGCGCGGCCACTGTGCGTTTTTGATGGCTGGTAGCGATTGTTGCTTCACTGGCTTCAGTGACCAGTGACCCGCCGCAGCAGTACTTGCAACTTTGGGTGAAACTGCAGGCCAAACGGCTCCATCACGAACCCACTTTTCAAGCGCCGCAATTTCTGCGTCAGGCAGTTTGGCTGCCGGAGGCATTTTGAGCTTGCCATCATAGCGAATTGCTTTGACCAGGGAACTTGCGGAAGGATCTCCTGCCACCACAGCACCGGATGCGTGCATTCCTTCGCTTGTGGTGAACTGATTGTTCCCCATTCTGACTTTTTCGCCATGACACGTTGAGCAGCGCGCAAGAAGAACCGGTCGAACCTTAGATTCAAAAAAATCCGTTTGCGCCGCTGGCTGCGCCTGACTTGGCAATACAACATAGAGAAACAGAACCAACCGAATCATGGGGAACAACTGGACAGTCATGGGAGCATTATATTTCATATCAAATAATTAGTTTTCAAAACGCGCCGAGTGCCGGCTAACCATAACCCAGTTGTCGCCCAATTTCCACCAAACATGGATCTGCTGGCCAGGGGATTGTCCCGCTTGGCCAGTGTGCCGAAACCGGGCTTTGTGCAATGCGATCACAGTATTTCCAAATTGGCGATAGCTGTTCTCGCGTAAATCTGTCTCAGTGAAACCTCCCAAAAGCTCTTTCATGAAATCCTTCTTACTGCTGAAATGGCCATTTACGTGGACGTAGCGCAATGAGTCATGAATAAGTTTATCCATGCGTGGCGAATCGGTGGTGATCATTGAGTAAACCCACGATGCCTCACGTTCTTCAATAATTTTTTGTACAGCAGGTGAGGGCTTTGAGCCGAGTGCGTCCGTAAAGTTTGGACCACCCTCCTGGCTGAGTTGCTTCCCAATTGGTTGGCCATTATGACATTCGTGGCGATGGACCAGGACCCATTTGCCATCTTGCAGAGCCCAGATATGAACAACTACCGTTGGTGGGTAAGGGCTATCTTGTTTCATCCTCAAGTGGCCAGTGTAGTGCGTGAATACGGTGCTACAGTATTGGCGCATTGGCTCTGCCGGTTGTAATGGCTCAAGGACCGCCTCAATGTATCCTTTCGCCACAAAATCCTGAAGGAATTGCTGCTTGGTGCTGATCAACCCCGTCTCATGCACATAAACGAAATCATTAGAAATCATTGCGTTCAATGCTGCTTTGTCTTGTGCTAGCACAGCCTTAAGGAAGGCCTGATCGTTTGCACTGATCGCCGCCTTCACACTTGAAAGCGGGTTTATGCCGTCTGAAGCCGGACAACCAAATGCGTTTGTCTGGCCGGCTGCTGAGCCAATCCCGATCATCATACTCACTGTCATTCCAGCGAGGAATAAAATGTTTTTGCTGTGTATCATGCTGCTTTTAAAACTCCAACCGTAAACTCAACTGAACGATTCGTTCGGAACCTTGACGGGTGCTGCTGATTCGTCCGAAGTTTGAGGCACCACGAGTTCCCCCCGGATTATCGAACAACGGTGTGTTGGGCAAGTTGTAAATGTCTGTCCGAAATTGAAGCTTCACTGGTTCCTTGATTAGCCACTGTTTGTGGATAGAGGCATCAATACTGACGAGTCCAGGACCATAGCCAATGTTCCGGGCGGCATTGCCAAACGTTCCAACCTCAGGAGTCGAAAACGCAGTGATGTCGAAATAGCTTACTAGTTTTTCAGCCCTCGAGCGGTCAGTGGATAGAGTTGGATTTCTCAACAGGTTTGGCCGTTGAGAAGCTGAGAAAGTATTGCTGGTGTTGGTCAACTCTGTTGCACCCCATGGCGCACCATTGCGAATTTCTGCAATGACGCCGAAACCCCAGCCCCCGGCGATTGCCTCAAGAACCGGGTTGGTGATTCCCACTCTCTTGCCTTTGCCAACCGGTAGATCCCACACCATGCTGGTGATCCAGCGCTTCGGAATGTCGCTGCCCGATATTGACCAGTCCAGTTTGTGCAGTTGGATGTGTTGGAAGCTTCCGCCTGATCCGCCAAGCTGGCCCGTGGCTGGAATGTTGTCGAGGAACTTAGACCAAGTGAAGTTACTTAGCAGGTTCACTCCGTTTGAGTACCGTTTTTCAACCTTCAAATTAAGCGACTGGTAGTTGGAATCTCCCCACACTGGGCTGATCCAAATCACGTTATTGAACTGAGGGAAAGGCCGCAAAGACTGGTCTTGTCTTGCTGGTCCACGGCCATTCACCAGTGGAATCATGTTGACGCTTATATTAGCGGAAGCGCCAAGTTTGTGACCAATGTTGGAGATGTATGCGGCTTCCAACAGCAAGGTCTTGCTTAATTCTCTCTGTATTGTCAAATTCCACTGCTGCATGTAGCCGTTGACTTGGTTCTGCTGTATGAACTCCGGGGAACTGAATGGGGCGGCACCTCTTGCAGGTGTTCCAAAGCCTGGTCCCAGTTGTTGTACAGGCACAGCAGGAAGGCCAGTTGAAAGTAGGAATGCCGGAGTGAATCCACCGTCGAGCGAAGCAACGGTGATGTTAGTTGAAAAACCCGAGATCAAAGAAAGGGGTGTTGCCACTGAATAGATTCCCAGGTAGCCAAGACCATAGCCGCCTCGTGCAACCGTTTTGTCATTGAAGCGGTATGCGAACCCAAGCTTTGGTCCAAAATTATTCTTGTCGAATTGGTTTGCGTATTTACTAACACCATCACGGCCAGCAAAAGTAAATATTCCAGGAGTGCCGGAAATGGGGTTGACAGCCGCACCATTGAAACCAGCTTGGCGATCATTGTATGTGTGTCGCGGCGTATCCATGTCCCAACGTACTCCAAGGTTCAGAGTCAGTTTTTGTGAAACCTTCCAATCGTCCTGAACAAATGCACCCCAAAAGTCAGAACGCGAATCGATTCGGCTAAACTCAGTGCGGCTACCCGAGTTGACCCACCCCAAAAGCAATTCTGCCGTACTGTTGCCAGTCGCACGATTTCCGAAATTAAAAATGCCCCCAGCCGACGCTTTGCTGTCGTCTCCATTTCTGGAATAACGGAATTCGAGTCCGGTCTTTATCTGGTGTCTACCTTTGATCCATATCAAGGTATCTATGAACTGATAGCTGGGGATCGGAGTCTGCAATCTCCAATTCGCCTGTCCGAGTCCGCTGAATCCGGCGGAGGTCACGGCCGGGAACCACAATGGATCGACACCAGGAATGCCAAGGCCTGGGGATGAATTTCCACTCGAGGCTTCCACAAAGTTAGAACGATTCGTGAAATTTCCTCGCAAGTCGTTGATCAAGTTTGATTTTATATTTCGTGTCCAATTCACTGTGTATGCAGCGCTCATCGTGCGCTGTTCATTAGAACGGAAGTCCGCGAAAAGGGTGGGATATACGTTTCCACTATTGATTTTTGTCAGGATGTAATTCATCCGGCCGTAGATGCGATTGTTCTCGTTGAACGTATGATCGACCCGTGCGGTAACTGCATTCACTGCGGTTGTATCGGCAACATTGGTTAGATAGTTGTTCAGTGGAGCCCTGGTGATGTCGTTGTTCGCAGTGTTTGGATCTGGATAGAATTTCACCAGTTTAGCCGCGATCGAATCGATACGTGCCGCAGGGATTCGATTGCCCGGAAATGGGGTTTTGCTAACAGGGTCGATGAGTGTCAAGTCCCTGCGCGCCGAAAAATCACCCAGTTTCTCCGCAGGATGTGGCACCGAAGTATTGGAAATTGTCGCACCGATATTCCTCCTGAGACCCTCATAGTTGGCGAAGAAAAAACTCTTGTCTTTACGGATGGGCCCACTTACCGATGTACCAAAAATATTTGACTTCAAAGGTACCTTGCTCTTGGCAAAGAAGCTTCGTGCGTCCAACTTATCGTTGCGTAGAAATTCGTATCCGGCACCATGGAAGTTGTTAGTTCCCGATCGTGTGGTCATGTTAATCAGACCTGAACCCGCACGCCCGAATTCTGCTGAGAACGTGTTGGCTTCAATCTTGAATTCTTGGATCGTCTCTGCCGAAGGATTCAATGTGATTAAGGGAACACCCAGAGTCATGTTCTGGACAACCGCCCCGTCCAGGTTCCACATCTGATCCCCACTGCGGCCCCCAGCCATCGAAAAAAAAGGAGTTGAGTCCCCCTGCGTTTCACTGCCAAAGGAAACATTTCCCATAAGTCGAACCAGTGAAGTAGCACGCCTCGTTGAAAGCGGCATATTGGCAACCGTAGCTCGCTCAATCAACTGCCCTACTGAACTGGTTTGGGTGTCAAGGAGCGGAGTAGAAGCCTGTACCACCACGGTATCGGTGACCTGCCCCACTTCCAACTGAATATCCAGTTGCCTATTGGCTCCCGTTTCCATCACCAGTCCACGTTCCTCAAACTTCTTGAAGCCTTGCAGTTCGCAACTTAGTTCATAGGTTCCAGTTTGCAACGAGGGCAAGCTGTAAATTCCACTTCCATTCGTCGTGGTCGTCAAGGAAGTACCCGTGGACACATTCC
This sequence comes from Bryobacterales bacterium, assembly GCA_043755435.1. Lineage (GTDB taxonomy): Bacteria > Acidobacteriota > Terriglobia > Bryobacterales > Bryobacteraceae > JANXSF01. The sequence continues at coordinate 17,466 of JAYUSZ010000149.1, forward strand.
GCAGTCTCAACGCGGCTCCCACCACAACTGCGTGACTATTGTCGGTAACCGTTCCTGATAGTTTTGATTGGGCCTGTGAGGCAACTGGCAATAAAGAAACGAGAAACATCGCTCTTACTAATCCACAATTTCTTTGCCCTACTGGAATAAATCGCATTTAGTGAGTACCTTCCTATTTTTCCCTTTTGCGTTGATCTAACGATTCACCAATCGACCTTCGAAAAGGGAGCGACGTGGCGAAACAGCCTCGTCAATCGAACCTGCATGACTCTACAACACAATTTCTGAGTTTGCAAGCGCTCAAGCGCCTGGATAGTTGTTACGCTGAGAGAAACAGTCCAAGCCATTTTTGCCAATGATTACTAGATTTTTGGTGGAAAACAAATTTTGATACCATTAGTAAAATGTTCCCATGAAGGAAACGCCATCCCCCTCTTACCTCCTGGACTCGCTTTCGCGAGGAATCGACGTTATTCATCTTCTGAGTCAGTTCCATGGCGAATCAGTCTCGTTGGCGGATTTATCGCGTAAGGCGCGAATCAACAAAACCACAGTTCTACGCATCTTGCGGACGCTTGAACATAAAGGCTGGGCAGTCCAAACCGCACCAGGTCAGTTCCGCCCCGTAGTGCGCTTCTTAGAAAACCGGATCAAGAGAGTTGGTTTCTCTTCCAGAGATAACCGGCTTTCCTTTCCGCGCGCAGTTACAGCTTCAATTGTTCGTACTACTTCGGAGCATGGTGTAGCGTTGCTGTCGCTCGACAATAAGAGTAGTCATGTTCAGACCATCAGAAACGCTGAGCGAATGATTCGCGAAAAAGTGGATTGCGCCGTAGTCTTTCAAGCGGAATCCGATACCGGCCCTGAACTTTCCAGTCTTTTTAACGAATCGGCAATTCCACTGATTTCGATCGATATGGCGATTGCTGGCGGTTCGTATTTTGGAGCCGATAATTATTCGGCAGGTCTAAGCGCAGGCCGCGCCTTCGCACGTATCCTGGCCGAAGGTCAATACGATCGAATTGAAGAAATCTTAATAGTGGGAAATCTGCGATTTGGTTCCCTCCCTGCCGCGCGACTCAGTGGTTTTCTAAAAGCCTTCGAAAAACACTACCGCCACTTCGCAGGAACACCTGTTTCCACGGTCGATAGTCTTGGATCTTTTGAAACTGGTATTCGACTCTTGCGAACAAAAATGCGCACCACCAAGCGGCGTAAAGGAATTGTGGTGTGCGTGAGTGACCCTATCGCGATGGGGGCCGTGCAAGCGATTGAGGAGTCTGGACGGGCAAAAGACTGGCTAGTATGGAGTTTTGGAGGAGCCCCCGACGTTCGAATGGAACTCCGGCGGTCTGGCAGCCCAATGATCGGACTCATCGGATTCGGCCCCGAGCAATATGGTCAACAGATTTGGAATATGGTGGAAAGTTTGATGGATGGCAAGCCTGTCGCTCCCGCTACTTTTGCCAAGATGAAGGTTCTAACGCGCGAGAATATTGATACCCAATGTCCTCATGATTTGGAGTTGATCCAAGTTTCTGAATCGCAACGATAGAGGTGCCTCTTACAAAACTGCCGAACCGCGAAGTCGGTTGAGTTTGTTTATTTCAATTTGCGTTTCGAGAACAGTTTTAATGGTAAACTTCAACGGATCAACTTCCAAAATGAAACTTACGCGAAGAGCATTTACACAAACCGTATTGAACGCCGGTGCTACGGTTCCAGCTTTCTCAAGCGGGAAACGGCCGAATATTCTATTCATTCTGACCGATGACCAGAGATTCGACGGCTTAGGCTGCGCTGGAAACACGTCTATTCAAACACCCAATATTGACAAGCTTGCCAAAGAAGGGATCTTCTTTCGTAACTCCTTCGTGACCACTGCAATTTGCTGCTGCAGTCGCGCCACTGCGCTAACTGGACAATACATGAAACGGCATGGGGTGCAGGGTTTTGATCAGCCTCTTTCGGAATCGCAGTTTTCCAACACCTACATGGCACAACTACGCAAGGCCGGTTATCGAACAGCGCTTTTAGGCAAGTATGCAATCGGAAATCCCGCGAAGCACCCTGGCCTTTCTTTGCCCAAAGACCAATTCGATTTCTGGTATGGCTTCCCACAAAGCATCAACTTCCTTCAACGTGTTGATGATAAGCCGAGATACCTTACATCGCTGATGGTAGAAAAAGCCGAAAGATTCCTGCGGTCACTAGACCAAGACAATCCATTTTGTATGGCGATGCACTTCAAAGAACCGCACGGCCCCTGGAATTTTTTCGATCCAGACCGGCCCGACACCTACAAAACTGCCGTTGTAAAGAAACCAGTAACGCAGACCCGCGCCGATTATGAGGCTCAACCGGACTTCATCAGAAAATCACTAAACGGACTTGATAAGGAGGCGTGGGGCGAGGACACCGACGCTCACTTTGAGAAAGATGCGCGTACCTGCTACCACTTGGTGTCTGGCGTGGATTCGACAGTGGGTCAGGTGATGAAAGTGCTAAAAGAATTGGGTCGTGATGAGAATACGATGGTAATCTTCACATCCGATAATGGCAACTTGCAAGGTGAGCACGGACTGCAAGGCAAATGGATAATGTATGAAGAATCAATTCGAGTGCCTCTAATTATTCGCGACCCAAGACTCCCTGCGAAACTGCGCGGCGGGGTGCGCGAACAGATGGCGCTAAACATCGATTTGGCTCCAACAATGTTGCGAATGGCAGGCGTCCCGGTACCTGGCGTAATGCAGGGGCGAGATCTTGGACCGGTCTTGCAAAATGCCAAACAAGCCTGGCGTGAAGACTGGTATTACGAACACACTTACAAGACCGTTGCGCCTCGCCGTCCTATTGCCAGCACCGAGGGGGTGCGGACAACAAAATGGAAGTACACTCGATACACGGACCAAACACCGGTATTAGAGCAACTATTCGATCTTACATCCGATCCCATCGAGCGAAATAATTTGGCACACTCACCGGACCATCTTAGGATTCTGCAGAAACTAAGAAAACGCTGCGCGACGCTTGGTAAAGAGGCAGCTTGACGAGGGCGGACGCTTAAATGTATAAATCGGGATTCTACATGGTGTCGATGGTGGCGAGCCTCCTTTGCGAGGGACAAATAGCACGTTGGTCAACCCTTTCCGTAACTAGTGAGCCAACGGCACGCCACGAATCTACAATGGTGAAGGTTGGCGGAAAATCTTACTTACTTGGTGGGCGTGGAGTGAAGCCAGTGGAGGAGTTCGATCCGGCAACTAAGAGTTGGCGAAAGCTTGGACTGACTCCGATGGAGATTCACCACTTCCAGCCGGTTGCTTACGGCAATCAAATTTACGTGATGACGGCAATGACAGGGAAGTATCCGAAGGAGACACCTCTTGCCAACATTCACATTTACGATCCGAAAACCGACAGCTGGCGAGTAGGTCCGGAGATTCCCAAGCACCGGCGGCGTGGTGGAGCCGGAACGGTGGTACATGACGGCAAAATCTATGTGGTTGGCGGGATAGTCGATGGGCATACCAGCGGGACCGTGGCTTGGTTCGACGAGTTCGATCCGAAGAATGGAATATGGCGGGAGTTGCCGGATGCTCCTCGAATACGAGATCATTTCCCGGCGATCGCGCTTAAGGGTCGTCTCTATTGCATTGGTGGACGGAACACGAGTATTCACGAGCCTGGAAATTTCATGGCGTTTTTTGGAGCGTTGATACCTGAAGTGGACAGGTATGATTTTGCTACTGGCAAGTGGACAACGCTTGCGGAAGCTCTCCCTGTTGCAACAGCTGCTGGCGGACTACTGGAGCTGAAAGGCGACATCTATTATTTTGGCGGTGAGTCAGCACAGAAGGTTGCCCACAAGGAGACCCAACAGCTGAATGTGAAGTCAGGAAAATGGAAGTTGATGGCACCAATGGTGCAGGGCCGTCACGGAGGCGGTTCGGCAGTTATGGGCGGCAAACTTTACTTCGCGGCGGGAAGTGGTGGACGCGGCGGAGCACCAGAATTGTCTTCCACCGAAGTCTATGCGGTTGACAAATAATTTAGCTTTTAGCGCACACTGAGTTTAAGTCGCGGCTTTGACTCTACGTGACTTCCGCGTCAATTCATCAATATCCGTGGAAAAGTCTCCGATGATCGAACTTACGGCAGCGGCGGCGGCGGCTGGATTTCCTTTTCGAATGATCGCCAAAATTTTCTGGTGCTGGGTGATACTCCGCGTCCACCGTTCCGTTCCCCCCATTCTTTCATGAGTTCGAATGATTACGAAGGCGAATAGCGGCACCAACAAGCGGCGCAGCATTTGAGTTAGAACCGGGTTACCCGCCTTTTCGCAAAGAGTCAAATGGAATCGTAAGTCGCGGTCATAAAAGGCTTGCAGATTACGACAATCAACTGCGGAGCGCATGTCAGCCACAATTTGGTCGAGATCGGAAAGGTCTGGTTGCTGTTCGGTAACTAGTTGGGCCACCAAGGCCTCAAGAGCAATACGCACTTGAAAGTTATGTGGGATGTCTTCCATTTCCACTTTTGTTACGCAAGCGCTACGACCATTTCCTCGTTCAACAAAACCTTCTGATTCCAAAATATTGAGGGCTGCTCTTATACTTGCTTGCGCAACTCCTAACTTTGTGGCCCATTTTCCCTCAACAATCGGCTCGCCCGGTGACAATTTACCAGCAATGATTTCGTTCCGTAATTGAGCCGCAATATTGTTCTTAATGAGTGGATTGCTGCCGAAGGTAACTGAGTTGGGAAAGTCGGTGATCATTGCAGTATTTTCCATATTGACATAATATGCGAGCAGTTCATTGCCGGCCCGGCAACAAGGCCTCAATCTCAGCAGCTTCACCGATTCCACTTAGCAGGCTCGTCGGATTTGTCGACAGCCTCAAAAGTCCAGGCGTGCACCGATTTGGATTGTCCGGTTACCAAAAGGTGCCCCAATAATGTATCCGAATGTGGGACTGGTTAAGCTGGTATCAGGATTCGCCAGCGTTTTTCGATTCAGAGCGTTCAAAAAATCACCGCGAAGCTGAGCAACATACTTCTCATTAAAGCGGAAAAACTTCTTCAATCCCAGATCTTCATTCCGCACACCCCAACCTCTGAAGTTTGATCGCCGGATGGCCGCAGTCCCAAGCGTTAGAGGACTCGGCGCACTCACCATCGCGGTATCGAAATACTTATTGGTGGCGGGCTTCGCAAGACGGTTGCCATAATCAAACGTTCCCTTATCGGGCGTGTATTGAATTTGCCCCTCCTTTATATTGGGCCTCGGAGTGCCGCCGTTCCAGCCGGGGATGCCAGCAATTCCCCCAAACGTAAGCGGAGTCCCGCTGAAGTAGTTCAGAACGCCCGATACTTCCCACCCGCCAGCCGCCCAGTCAAGAACCTTTGGCATTTTGCGTCCAAACACTTTATTGCGGCCAAGTGGCAACTCGTACTGAAAATAGGTCTTGAAACGATGAGGGACATCGAAATTTGCCAACCCTTTTTCTATCCCACGATTGTAATAGTCAAGTCCACCGCCATCGGTATTGTTCATACTCTTCGCCCACACCCAATTGCCGTAGACCGATAATCCCTGAGACATACGCCGATTCACCGTGACATTAAGCGAGTTGTAACTCGACATGCCCTCTGGCGCAGAAGTCACACCCACCGTACTGTTGGCTCGAAGCTGCGGAAATTCCCGCAACGCGCTGTTAACCGTTCCCACAAACCCCGGATATGGATATCGAACGTTGTAGCGCGCTGCATCAGCTGCATTGTTAATCGCATTCGGCAGCGTAGCACCGTATTGAGCAATCACCAAGGCAGGCGTTTGATTGGGCCGGTTAAGGCCGCCGCGCAATTTGGTCCCCTTGTTGCCGATGTAGCCGACATCAAGCAGTATATTGCCAGGCAGCATTTTTTGGATATTAAGATTCCATTGCTGAAGATAAGGCGTAGTGCCGTAGCGTGGATCCACCATGGTGGCTGCGCCAACTGTATCAGCGAAGGATACATTCCGAACTGGCGCTATATAACGGCTCGCTGGAATACCTGAGTCCCAGTTAAAAATACCTCGCCATGGTGTATTCGGATCAGCGGCAAGATCGAAAGTTCCTGCTCCCACAATATCCGGGCCAAGGTTTACATCATCACCGATGAACTGAACTGTATATGCTCCACGAACGGTAAGCTTTTGCCGAACTTGCCAGGCAAAGCCGATTCGCGGTGCGAAATTGTTCAGGTCCTTTTTTCCATATGTTCGACTGCCTGTGCATGTGGCGCAGGTTCCTGCAAAGGTAAACGCACCTTTCAAATTTAGTCCCAAGTATGGATCTGTGACATTCGGATTCCAACTGGTTTGACGGTCATGCGATTCATAGCTAAGCGGATTATAGTCGTACCGAACTCCCAGATTGAGGGTTAGGTTTGGAAGAATTTTGAAATCGTCCTGGAAATACAGCCCGTGATAACCATAGTGAGGTGTGCGCGGGGCTGGAACTCCTAGCGAACCGTTATTCACGATGCCAAGCAGAAACGAGGCAAAGGAATATCCAGTGAACTGCGAATGAATCGCCACATTCGGAATATTGGTTGCAGCGGAACTAAATCCCAGCGTCAACCCTGAATTCCCTTTGTCATATACAGGGCCGGTTTGGAAATAGTTCTGGGTCTCGTAGCCAGCCTTGAAAAAGTGACGGCCCCTGGAGAAACTAATCGAATCGTTGAATCCCCAAATCGTCGCCTTTGCTACCCAAGCGAAGAATGGCTGCGGAGATTGTAATGGATAGATTGGGCCGGAACCCCAATCGAGACGAGGATAGTTGTTTAGCGAGACACCTTTAATCCCATAAATCGCTGCGCCGTCCGTCCCTGTATTTTTGTCTCCCGGAGGATTCACATTCAAATTATAAAAGGCGCTGAAACGATTGAACACCCGCGGAGTAATGGTCCAATCTTCAGAAATACGGCCGCGGTAAGTGTGCATTCGCTGATAGAAGTTCTGCGCCCAAGGCCCTCCATCCGGGTCCTTATAATCCCACAACCCACCGGAACGTGGTTCCAGGACTGGGCGAAGGTTGTAATCATATCCGCCCGAGAGCTTATGCTTGTCGGAGATGATATGGTCCAGCTTCAACACGTATTGGAATTGATCAAATTTCGAAATCTGCGCAACCCCAGAGTCTCGCAGAGCAGGCCAGTTGGCATTTTGCTGCAAGGGAAAAAGTCCAGTTATTGGGTCTTTGTAAGTGGGCAAGTAACGTGGCACACCAACCTTGGCCACATTCTGTGACACTTGGCTAAACCTCGCTTTCGGGATCAAGTTACCAAGAAACGGATTCGCAACGTAGCGGCCGTCCGCCAAAAGGGTTAAGGTAGTTGGATCGTAGATAGTTCCCTGAATAATGTCGCGCCCCAAAGCATCGGCACCAACACGCTTGGTCCCGCTATCCTTGATCAAGCGGCTGAAATCGCCATCCCAAAAGTCCTGCAATGGGTAGGCGTTGTTCGGTGCGCCTTGACTAAATAGGTTCTGGTTGAATCTTTCGTAGGTTGCATAAAAGAAAGTTTTGTTCTTGCCATTGTAGATTTTCGGAATGTAAATCGGTCCGCCAAAACTGAAGGCATAATTGTATTTCCGATCTGGGTCCTTCTTCCGGCCAAAGAAATTATTTACAAAAGTGTTGGCATTCAAAAACTCATTTTTAATTGCGCCATATGCTGAGCCATGGATTTCGTTGGTCCCGGACTTGAAGGAGTAACTTAGGACACCTTGGGCTAGCCGGCCATACTCAGCCGTGTACCCCGCTGTTAAAACCTGGAACTCGCCCACCGCTTCTTGAGAGGGAGAAGACTCCGTGATGATACCTCCGGCCTGCGCTCCGCCAGGAGTTCCGTCGAACAGTGTCAGCTTGGTCGCCGACGAATTGATGCCATTGATGATGCTGGTCTGCGGACTACCGGATACACCCGGCAGAATGCTGTAAATCCAACCTTCAACTGTGCGGCCCCGATCGCTTTCGGTGAATGTTCTGGGTATATTCCGCACTTGGGCATGAGCCATAGTCGTCTGCACCCGAGGTGTTTCCGTTTCGATTTGTGACAGCTCTGCAGTGACTTTGATGGACTCAGTAACCTTGCCGATTTCCATCGCCAGATTAACACGCAAAACCTGGGCCATCTCAACCCGAACATCGGTCCGCTCAAGCTTTTTGAAGCCTGCCGCCTCCACTTCAATTGCATAAACTCCAATCGGAAGGTTCGGTATTGTGTAAGCTCCCGCTTCGGTGGCTGCCGATCGGATGATAGAATTCGTCTCCCGTTGTTTCACTGTCACCTGGGCATTAGGTACAACTGCCCCAGAAGCATCGGTAATGATGCCGGTGATTACTCCACGGTCCCTTTGCGCGAAGCACATATGGGTAATCAGCACGAACAAAATCGTGTTTGCAAGAAACTTTCTATTCATTCGAGAGCTCTCCTCAGGACTTGGGCGAACTCTATCAGAGATTGCATGGCAGCGTCAAGCGCTCAAGCGCCTGTCATACAGCTCAAAACCGCAGCTTCCCATTGAGTTGGATCACTCGCATAGACCCAGTACCGCTGATCTGACCGAATGTGGCTGAATTCAGACTTGAAGTTGGACCACTGTAGTTCACGTGGTTTGTTGCGTTGAACATATCCGCGCGAAACTGGAGATTCGTCTTTTCACCAAGCTTAAAGTTTCGCGAAACGGATGCGTCTGTACTCCAAGTTGCCGGCCCACGTATGGAACCCTGGCCCAGGTTACCCGGTCGAATTGCACTCTTTGAAATCGGGCTCAACGGAACCAATGCAAACACGGCCGGATTCAAATATTGAATCGTGCAGCGCGCACCCACAATGCAGCGGGTAGTCCCGTTTTCCTTCCAGTTGGGAAAGGAAGTTGATCCGCCCAGGTAATCCGGACGGCAATATTGCCCAGAGGTGCAACTCATCGTAACGGTATCGCGGCCACCGCTGCGTGTATTGAAAATGCCACTCACTTCCCAGCCTCCTAAAACACTGCGCACCATCCGGTTTCTACCGTTGAAACGCGGCACTTCGTAGATCCAATCGGCAACCATGCGATGCGTGGCGTCGCCCCCATTAGGGCCGCGATCGGCCCTTGGGTTATCGAAATCCTGGATGTTATTATTGCTGTTATCGGCGCCGTAATACGCGCCAATGTCGCCGCCGGAAACACCCAGCGTTTTACTAAAAGTGTAGTGTCCATCGTAGGAAAACCCATGCGAGAAGCGCTTCCGCACAGAGGTCTGCCATGCATTGTAGTTCGTGTTCTGAGAGTTGTCGACGTAGTAGCCGCCGAATACCAGCTTCGTGTTCGGACGGATGCCAGTATTGCGGTCAGGTAGGTTCGGAGTGCGATGCAAAATGAACTTCACCCCCCGGTTGCCAACATAGCCGGACTCAACCATCAACGTAGAGGTGATGGCCCGCTGGATGTTGAACTGATAGTGGATCGCGTAAGGATTTTGGAGACCAGGATTGATTGCTGAAAATGGGAATCGGGTCCCCGTGGCAGCAACCTGTTGTTGAACCACTTGGCGTAGCTGGTCCGAGTATCGAGGGAACTTCAGCCCCAGATCCTTCACTTCGGTCGTACTCCAACTGACGCGGAACGGCACTACTGGATCGGCAACGGATTGGCGAACCACAGCTGGAACGTTTGGGCTAAATAGAATGGCGAATCCGCCGCGAACCACCGTCTTTCCCTTGCCGTCTACATCGTAGGCAAAACCGATGCGAGGTCCCAGATTAACCCATCCGTCATTGTTATATGGGTTCTTCGGATCGGTAGCCGGTCCAAAATCGAATTTGCTCCAGTCTTTGGGCGGAGTTAGATTATAGAACCCAACGGGAATGTTGGTAGTTGGTTCTGAAACATTGTGCGTGTAAAAATCGTAGCGTAGGCCCAGATTAAGTACCAGACGGGAAGTAACGCGCCAGTCGTCCTGGGCGAAGAAGCCCAACTCATGCATGGCTGACTTATAGGGTGGTGATCCAAAACTCGGTGTGACACCGCTAGGGATATTTGCCAGAAAATCGGCTTTGTTCGCAAAGGAAAAGGCAGGGTTCTGCGGGTTGCTACGGAATCCGGTGTTTAGCGCATATTTGCCGCCAAACTTGAAACCGTGCTTCCCCTTGCGAATCGAAAGCTTCTGATCGAAAGTATAGGTGCTGCCATTCATATCCCAAATCTCAGCAGAGGCCAATCCGAAGCCTGAAGTCCCTGCAATGGAAATCGTGGGAATGCTCCGCCCCCAGGGCACAATCTCTGTCGTGCCTGAGGGATCCTTTTGATTGAAAAACGCATCCAGGCGTTTCATATCGTTAAAATTCCAGCCGAAACGGCTCTCCGATGTCCAATTTGCAGCACCGGTAGTGTAACTCGATGAAATTCGGTCCGAAATGTAATTGAAGGTTCTGTCGTTGGCACCGTTTGCTAAGTAATTCGGATCCAAACCATAGGGACGCATCCGCGTGTAGGTAAACGCCAGATTGCTGGTATTCGTTAAGCGGGCATCTCCCTTTAAAACTATGTGATTGTCGTGGCTGACTGAATTACGAATTGCCTCGACGGTGCCAAGGTCGGCGTTGACGGGACTTGTAGGTAAAGGCGCCGCAGCCAATAAGATTCTCGTCTCCTGAAAAGGCAGAGCCTTCAATATTTCGTCGCGATAGGACTGCGTGGGAGTTGTGCCGGTTACCCGCCGTGACGCTGATTCCCGATAGCCCTCATAGGTGAAGAAGCCAAATACGCGATCTTTAATAATTGGGGCTCCCAGCGTGCCGCCAAACTGATTGAATACCAGACGAGGCTTGCGGATTTCGGTGCCAGTAGCGGTCCTTGCAGCAGTGAACGGACTGCGCGCGTTCAGCAAATGCGACTGGTAGTTTTCAAACAAAGTGCCGTGCCAGTTATTTGTACCGGACTTGGAGATAAGATTCACTTGACCGCCCACAACGCTCCCGTATTCTGCGGGCAGGATACCGCGGACCACTTGCACTTCCGCGATCGCGTCGATACTCATCACATCTATGTAATTCCGGGCACCGTATTGCGACATGCTCTTCTGCTCCGGATTGGAGTTTGCGTCTGTACCGTCGACGCTAATTCCAGTTCCGGTTGCTCCCAGGCCATTTAATCGGGGACTGCGACCGCTACCAGAATCCACACCTGCTGAAAGGCTCAGAATATTGCTCACGTTTCGACGACCAAGAGGAAGCTCAGTTACTTTCTGCCCTTCAAACGTCTGGACCTGTTCCGACGTGGTTGTGTTGATCTGCGGCGCAGCGGCTTCAACGTTGACAGACTCAGCAATGGATCCTATCTCCAGTACGAAGGTGGGCCTTACCGTCTGCCCCGCAGCGATTTCTAGACCGCGGCTTGTCTGCCTTTTAAAACCCTTCGCTTCAACAGAAACCGAATAAGTGCCGATACGAATAAAATCAAACGCAAACTCACCAGACGGTCCAGTCGTCCTGACGTTGGACGCATTAGTTTCCGTGTGCGTAATTGTTACGCTTGCCCCAGGAATGGAACCTCCCGTTGAATCAGCAACGGTACCGGTCAACGTTGCCGTAGTAACCTGCGCATAGGTTGGAATAAGCATGCCAATGGACAGAAAGAGCGTTTTGCAAAAGACCGATTTCATGAGACCTCCCCTCTTCGGATAGTTATAATCCGAGGTTGTATAAAGCTTATCTCATGGCCTTATGGTGTACAAGGGGCGCTTCAAGGGCTGTCAAGTTCGTTAAATCCGGGACGGGGGTACAATTGCCTTGCAAGTCTTTCGCACACCGGCACAGAACATACTTCCGATATTTGGCGTCGAAGCGCACATCAGGATAACGATTTACCAGTTTGGGCTTAGCCAGCCAGCAGTCAAACAATCAAGTCACCCGGTGCGGCTTTTCGTTTGGGTCCCAAAACCTTTCCCCCAGTCAGATTCCAGATCCACGTCATGCAGCAGTTGTGGTGAACGGTTCCTTCTTCTTTTCCTTTGTTACTCGACGCACACCGGGCAAACCCTCTGACACTCCTCCCCTGTTCTGAGACGGCGCAGTTGAACGTCGATACAGCAGGCCAACGGCGGTCCTCTTAGGCACTCCAGTCTCACCTCTCGAGTGACGCTACTTAGCGCTCTTAGATCCCCGCAAGATTCTTCACAACCTTCCTGTATCCCTGCCCTACCGCCCAAACATCAAGCGGGGTACAAGCAAGTTCATCAACCTCAGGAATCGCCTGCGGATCAATTCCACAATGAATGATGTGTAAATACATCTGGCAAGTCTCGCAAAGCATCGTCTGCACGTGCGGAAATTGTTCAGCCTTGTAAAACCCTAATTGCCTCTCGTCCGCCATCAGGCAACCAGGACATTCGCTGCGCGGGAACACCCATTCTTTCGAACACAACGAACAAACCAGTAGCAACGCATGCCCCTGCCCTTCCTCGCGCAACACGCCGCACTGTGGTGCACAGCCACATTCCGGGCACTGATTTTTCTCTACAAACGAATCAGCCGCAGGTGGATCATTGCGCAATAGGATTCTTAGAAAAACCCCTTCCGGCTCCTGAAGTTCCGCAGCCGCCAACCGCATCGTAAACGGAGCAATCTCCCGTAAACGAGCCTTCAACGTAGGCCAGTCCGCATCGAAGCCAATCAACCCTGCATAAAATTCTAAGATCGTATTCGAAGCCGGGTATCGCGTTGCCAACGTCAGCGCGCGTCGTTTTCTATTTTCGTGATCTGTCGAAACCATTTTCCGTGATGCGCCTTTGCCCAACCGCTACTAACAAATCCTCGCGTCATCGCTCGCAGTGAACCAGGCACTGCAAAAGCGCTCATGTAGACATGCAGAATAATGCCGCCAATGGAACCAATCGCCGCCAAAGGATGCACCAACACTGCGCCCAATCTAAGTGCGCGCGGCATGATTTCTGGAAACCACAAAATCGCGCCGCTCAAAAACAACAGCATCGCCGATGCAGACTGCATCCAGAACAACATTTTTTGTCCAGCGTTAAACTTCCCAGATTCGGGCACGCCGGTCTCGTCATTCATCGCATAACGGTGCGATTTCATCAGCCATAACTGGTCTTCACTATCCAGCTTCATTTGATAAGCCCAGTCCTTGAACATTAACCCCAGCACCAGTGCAAAGATACTGCCTCCCCACGGATGCAGTGCCCGGACAGTTTCTCCGCCCCCAAGAACAGTGGCTATCCAAAATAAATGACGCGACCACATCGCAAGCCCCGAAAGAGCAGCATATACAAAGCAAATCGCCACCATCCAGTGGATGAAGCGCTCCTTAATGTTGAAGCGATCAATCATGGGTGCTTTCATCATCGGCCGCCTCCTCATGCTTCGGTCCAAAGCGTACGTAATGGAAAAACGTCCCCAGAATGCCCCCAAGAAATACCACCGAACCAAGCAGTTTCACCGGACCCTTCCAAAGCGAAACAGTCCAAGGAATCGAAGGATTCTTCGGCAGCCCGTAAGATTCCGGGTTCGACGCATCCTTCAAAACATAAATCACATTTGTTCCGCCAACACCCTCAGGATTGTAAACACCCGCCTGCTTCAGCCCATCGCTTTGAAGCTCCACTGCCCGATCCTCTGCCTTGCGCAATAGATCCGTGCGAGTCCCAAACGTCAAGCAACTGGTTGGACAAGTCTTGATACAAGCCGGCTCCAATCCCACCGCCGTCCGATCGGAACACAGCGTGCACTTATACACTTTCTTCGTTTCAGGACTTAGTCGAGGTACATCAAACGGGCATCCGGTAATGCAATAACCACAGCCAATGCAATTGTCATGATTGAAATCAACAGTGCCATTTGGAAGTCTTACAATGGCTCCAGGCGCAGGGCAAGCCTTCATGCAGCCTGCATCCTGGCAATGCATACATTGGAATTTCATCATCAGCCACGACATCTGGCCGTCTGTCTCAAATTCATTAAATTTGATCAGGTTCCAAAAATTGTGCTCCAACTGGGGCATAGTCTGATAGGTGCCGCCAAAAGTTCCCAGCGTGAATTCCTGATCGTTCCACTCCTGGCAGGCCACTTCACAAGCCTTGCATCCAATGCACAGCGACGTATCAATTAGTTTGGCAACCGTCTGCATTTACAACTTCTCCAGATTTACAAGGAAACCCTTGTATTCAGGCGTCCCTGAATTCGGATCGTAAACCGAAGCTGTAAGATTGTTGATCAGTGGCCCTTTGATGCGCCCCACAAAACCCCAATGAATCGGCACTCCAACTTGATAAATAGTTTTCCCGCCAACCTGCAAACCTTGGAAACGCTTGGTCACTAGTGCCGGCCCCTCCACATTTCCACGAGCGGTGGAAAGTCTCACCGCATCTCCATTCTTGATATTTTTCTCCTTAGCCAAGCCGTCTGGAACTTCAACGAAAAAATTCGATTGTAGTTCTGAACTGGCCTGCATGTTCTTCGTCCAATAGTGAAAATGTTCAGTCAAACGGTAGGTGATGCCAACATAAGGATAGTCTTTCGACGTCCCAAGTTGATCCCCCTCACCGTGAAATACCTTTGCCATCGGATTGGCATTGACTGTCGGATGCAAGGAATTGTTAACTGGCGATTCCACCGGTTCATAATGCTCCGGGAAAGGTCCCTCCACCAAATCCGCCGCAAAGAATTTCGCTACACCTTCGGGCAGCATGATGAATGAGCCATTCGCTTCTGGAGCAGCGTCCGCCTTATAGTCCGGCGTATCACCCACCCATCGTCCATTGCGGTAACGCAGAGGTGCCCGCGTTTCGTCCCACGGCTCACCTTTCACATCCGCCGAAGCCCGGTTGTAAAGAATACGTCGATTCGCCGGCCAGCTCCAACTATAGTTCGGATAAAGCCCCAAACCTGTTGGATCTTCCTGACCGCGTCGCGCCATGTTATTCCCCGCTTCTGTCCACGATCCTGAATAAATCCAATTACCGCATGTAGTGGTTCCGTCGTCCTTCAATTCGCCGAAACCATTTAACTGTTTGCCCGTGCCCAAATCACGCCCATTCACTTCGCGGGCAACTTCCGTCAACGAGGGTGACAATGGCGTTGCATAATTCCACTGCATATTCAGCAACGGCTCTGGCGCTCTCCCACCCTCCTTTTCGTAGAGTTTTCGGACGCGCGTGAACAACTCGCCGATGATTTCCTGATCTCGTTTTGCCTCGCCGGGTGGGTCCAACGCAGCATCCTTCCATTGCAACCATCGTGACGAATTTACGAAAGCTCCATCTTTTTCCGCGAAGCAGGAGGCCGGTAATAGGAAAACTTCAGTCTGTATACTCTTCGGATCACCAGTGCTTGGATAATATTTTTCAGCCAGTTTCTTCGCGTTCCAAAATGCAGAAGTCTCCGTCTCAAAGTTCTCCGCAACAATCAGCCATTTCAATTTCGATAGAGCCGTCAACATCTTCTTCGTATTGGGACCATTGGCTACGGGGTTCATCCCGAATGAAATCAGACCCTCAATTTTTCCCTGATACATGTTGTCGAACATGTATCCCCAACCATAATTTTCCGTCTCCCCGGCCTTAGGAATCCATTCATAACCAAAGCCGTTTTGCTTGGTGGCTTTTTCGCCGTAGTAACCTTTCAACAGGCTCGTCATAAACTTTGGAGTGTTGCCCCAATAGTTCAGGGAATTTGGCCGCAGGGCCTTCGGTGTATTCGCTTTCAGATATTCGTCTAGCGAAGTCATATTCGCTCGCGGAATTTTCAGGTATCCAGGGAGGTTGTTCCACGTGCCCATGTCTGTAGCACCTTGAATGTTCGCGTGGCCTCGCTGCGCATTCACCCCACCACCGGGCATGCCGATGTTGCCCATCAGCAGTTGCACCATCGCCGCAGTGTGAATCAGTTGCACTGCAAAGCTATGCTGCGTCCAGCCCAGCGCGTAAAGTACCGTGCCCGATTTATCGGCGGCCGCTGCTGTGCAAATCAGTGCCGCAGCTTTAGTGAAGTCCTCCGCCGTACAGCCGCAAATTTCGGCTACTTTCTCCGGTGTGTAGCGCGAGTAGTGTTTCTTCATCAACTGGAATACGGAGCGCGGATGTTCCAAAGTAGGATCCACTTTCGCGTGCCCTTGCGCATCCAATTGATACTGCCAGGTTGTTTTGTCGTAAGATTTCTTAGCCTCGTCCCATCCACTGAAATGGCCGTTTTCAAAGGAGAATCCGTCGTGAATCAAAAAACTGGCGTTCGTATGCTGCCGCACATAGTCGGCCTGGAACAGTCCTTTGCTCAACGAATAATGAATGATGCCGCCCAGAAATGCAATGTCCGTCCCAGAGCGAATCGGCACATAGCAATCCGATACAGCCGCCGTGCGCGTGAATCGAGGATCCACACAAATGATCTTCGCTTTGCGCTTACGCTTAGCTTCCATCACAAATCGGAAACCCACCGGATGATTTTCCGCCGGATTCCCACCCATCACCAGAACCACGTCCGCATTGGCAACGTCGGTCCAGCCATTGGTCATCGCTCCCCGTCCGAATGTGGCGGCCAAACTGGCCACCGTCGGACCGTGTCAAAGCCTGGCCTGGTTTTCGTATCCAACTATCCCCAAACCAAAACGAAATTTCCCCAGCAGGTAATTTACTTCGTTGGTATCGGTGCAGCCACCGATCATCGCCGTATTTTTCAGCCGGTTAACCACGCGCCCCTGAGAATCTTTTTCCTCAAACCCCGCATCCCGTGAATCTTTAATGCGGCGAGCCATTTTATCCAAAGCATCTTCCCAGGAAATGGTTTGCCATTCAGTGCAGCCCGGTCCCCGATACAACGGTCGAGTCAAACGCAAATCGCTGTTCACAAATTCCTTCAGTGAAGCCCCTTTCGAACACAGCGTTCCTCTATTAATGGGACTTTCCGGATCACCTTCAATGTGCACAACCGCTGGTTTAACGTTCTGAGCCTTATCGCCAATTGTGTGAATCACAACACTGCAACCCACCGCGCAGTAAGGGCAAACACTGTGCGTTTGTGTAGTACGGGCTATTTTCAGTTCTTTGGCAACCGCCGTCGCTGCCTCAAGGTTGAAGCCCAAGGCTGTATAAGCAGCAGTGCCGCCCCCAGCCAGAAATCCGCGTCGAGAAAGTTCTGAAGCCATGTGATGAGGCTTCCATCTTATCAATTGCGTTACTAGAAAAACGGAGGTGGATCAAACACCGACAGGATGTCTCGAACCATGGCTTCTCGAGTAGTGAATCGGGTTTCGTCGTAACATCCCAATGGATTCTCCACCACATTGACCAGACACTTGTTGCAATATGTGCAAGGCACCGGAGCGTGGTCCAATCCTTGTGCGAACATCTTTGGCAGGTCCGGATTCGCAATCAGTGTCCGAGCCATACTCACTGCATCACATTGGCTCGATGCAAGTGCCTGGCGAATCACCGATGCGGTCTGAAAACCTCCGGTACAAATTACAGGAATATTGACAGCTTGCTTAATAGCAGCGGCGTCCGGCAAGTTCAGACCTTCAATTACTTTGCCACGTTCCTTCACCCATTGGTCATGGAATAGTCTTCCGGTAAGGTCGTTGCGCAATAGTAAAAAGTTACGAAATGTATTTTTACCGCTGGAAATCATGCTGTCGTATACGCGGACGAAATCAGCAATCGGCAGGTCCCCGGCAGGGTTTCTAGGATGCGGAAAAAAGCTCCCTGTCGAAACATGAATGGCGTCCACACCATCGGCTTCCAGCCATTTGCAAACCTGAACGGCGTCTTGAATTGTATTCCCGCGAGGCTCCCCAATGGACATCGCATTGTTGTTTTCCGTAGAGCTGATCTTCATCTGCAAATGGAAAGAAGGTCCGCAACGCAGTCTTATCGACGC
>JAYUSZ010000150.1:0-4860 GCA_043755435.1 Bryobacterales bacterium
CGTAAATTTTCTTCTGCGCGGATGGCTCGGTCCTGCACTTTTAGCGCAAACGTGCGCGCGAATAAAGCCGTTCCTATAGTGCAGATGCTCAGCGCCAAAATCAGCGAAGCGCTGTACAAACGTTGATGGTCGTCCCACGATTTATACAAGTTCACACTGGCACCAACAAAAGTTGCCATTAGCAATATCAAGATGGCACCAAAAGCAGGAACCCGCTTCACATGGTTGGAATAGTTTTGAGTAGACATAGCAATCATGATCGCACGCCCGGGCCTATTTCTCTCTAAACTGGGAAGTTCATGAAAATTACTCGTATCTCCACCAAAGTCGTCCATGCCCGCATGCGTAACTGGATCTTCGTCAAAGTGGAAACTGATCAGGCAGGCCTCTATGGCTGGGGCGAAGCAACTCTCGAATGGAAAACGAAGGGCGTGGTAGGTGCCATTGAGGATCTCTCAGTATTGCTCATTGGTCAGGACCCTCGCCGCATAGAGCATCTCTGGCAGATCATGCATCGTCAATATTTCTGGCGTGGTGGCATCTACAACTACACCGCCATCAGCGGCATCGATCAAGCTCTTTGGGATATCAAAGGCAAGGAACTGGGTAAACCAGTTGCCGAATTGCTAGGCGGACCCGTGCGCGACACTCTGCGCTTTTATGATCATCTGGGCGGCGGTAATCTGGAGGCCATTTACGAAACCATCGAACCCACTCAATTCGCTGAAAAGATGAAGGCCTCCATCGAAGAAGGCTTCACTGCTGTTAAGTCGCTCCCTATTCCAGTCTCCGAAATGATTGAAAGCCCCGCCGTTCTAAAACGTGCCATGAAAGCAGTGGAGGCCATGCGCTTGGCCGCCGGTGACGAAGTGGACATCATGATCGACCTGCACGCCCGCACCACGCCCGCCGCCGCAATCCAGTTCGGCCGCCTTCTCGAAGACTTCAACGTCTACTGGTATGAAGAGCCCGTCGCGCCAGAAAACATCGAAGGTCTGCTTCGTGTTAGCCAAGCGTTGAAGATTCCCGTTGCCACTGGCGAACGGCTCACCGGCCGTTGGGAATTCCGCGAGTTGTTCGAAAAGCAAGCCTGCGCAATTATCCAGCCCGATGCCTCCCACTGCGGGGGCATCAGTGAGGTACGCCGCATCGCCGCCATGGCGGAAACCTACAACATTACTGTAGCCTGTCATAATCCCCAAGGCCCCATCTCAACCGCCGCCTGCACGCAACTCGGATTCGCTATCCCCAACTACCTGATTCAGGAACAAGTGCGCAGCGACGTGCCATGGCGCAACGATGTCGTTGAAACCCCAGTGAGCGTTACCAAAGGCCATGCCCTTGCTCCCACCGCTCCAGGGTTGGGTATCGACGTGAATGAAGCTGAAGCCAACAAGCATCCATGGCAACCGGAGGTTATGATGGCCTGTTTCCATCGCGACGGATCGGTGGCCGATTGGTAGAATTCAGACAAATTTGACTTCAGCATGGTTTTGACGATAAACTTAACCATAGTTAACCGATGTCTGCAAACCATAGTATTGCCCTATTAAAAGCAACCTTCCTTCTGGCCCTTCCCTGCGTAGCGCAAACCACCTCCGCCATAAGGGGTACCGTGGTGGATCAAACGGGTGCAAGCATCAGCGATGCTCGCGTTTCGCTGCGCAACAGCTTGACCGGCTTCGATCAGTCCGCCCGCACCCAACAGGACGGCACTTTCCATCTCTCCAACATTCCCTTGCGCTCCTACGAAATTGCCGTTGAGGCAACCGGGTTCAACCGTTTTCAACAGACCATTTCATTTGCCAACGGGGCTACACAATCCATAACAATTCCAATGGTTCTTTTGACCACCCGAACCTCAACGGTGGTGTCCGCATCCGACACCATGGAACTGGTAACGCCGGAGGACACCGGCACGCGCGGGCAAATTAATCAGAGAGAAATTGAGCGGTTGGCACTTTCCGTCGGCAACCGAGGATTGGAAGCTGTAGTGCAAACTTTTCCTGGTTTTGCCCAGAATGCCAACAACTCCATTCACCCTCGTGGAGCGCACACGCAGATGTCGTTCATTATCGATGGCATGCCGATTACTGATCAACTCACTGGAGCGTTCGCCAACTCCGTGGATCCAAACATTGTGCAGACGGTGGAGATTTTTACCGGCAACATTCCCCCGGAATACGGCGCCAAAACCGCTGCCGTGATCAACGTAAATACCAAGTCAGGCTTGGGAACCAACAGGAAATTCATGGGTAGCACCGCAATCAGCGGGGCGCAATTTGGGACCTTAGGACAAGTGACGCAGTTCGCCGGACAAACCAAGCGTTTCGGATATTCAGGGTTGGTGAATACCATGAAGTCCAACCGCTACCTGGACGCAGTTTCCCTCGATAATTTGCATAACGGGGGCAATTCAGCGCGCGGCTTTCTACGGCTGGATTTCCAGGCTTCCGACAAAGACATCTTTCGCGTTAACTTCCTAATTGGCCAGGCCCAATTCCAACTGGCTAACCTGCGCTCTCAGCATGGCAATGCAATGGATCAACGCCAGCAGTTGGGTGATGTTTCAACTGCGGGCAATTGGGTAAGAACTTTGGACGCAACATCCACCTATGAAATGAATTATTCCGTGCGCACGTCGAATTCGAAACTACTACCCAGTCTAGGCGACACTCCAGTTACTGCCCAACAAAATCGCCGCCTAACTACAGTGTCCCTAAACCACCGTTATGCCTCCGTGCGAGGGCGTCACAACATTCGGGCAGGTTTGGATCTGCAGCGCACCCCACTCCGCGAGCGATTCCAGTTCGGCATCACCGATCGCGAATTCAACAATCCCCAGTCTGAAGATTTCATCGCAACATTGCTGCCCTATGATCTTTCCCGCGGTGGTGGTCTATTCCGCTTCGACGAAAAAGGAACTGGGGGATTCTATTCCGGACACGTTCAGGATTCCATCAAGCTGGGAGACTTCCACGTTTCGTTAGGCATGCGCTACGACGTCTATCGGTTTCAGGTTGACCAGACCCTATGGCAACCGCGCCTGGGAGCTTCCTACCATTTGAAGCAGACCGGAACAGTCTTCCGTGCCTCTTATAACCGACTTTTGCAAACTCCACAAAACGAGAATTTGCTACTTTCCAATTCCGACAAAGCGAACGTACTCGTCGCTCCTGACATACGCCAGTCGATAGGTGGGCAAGTTGTCAGAATCAGGCCGGAACGTCAAAACCTTTACGAAATTGGACTGCAACAAGCGCTGGGGAAGCGGTTGAGCGTAAATACATCCTTCTATCACAAGAACGCAAAAAACCAGCAGGACGTTAACAATTTCTTCAACACACCAATTGTGTTTCCATTGCAACTTCTTGCTATTCGCGTGAATAGTGTGGAATCCCGCTTGGTGTTAACGCCCACAAAAGGATTTTCAGGAAGTCTTGCGCTAACTCATTCCAGAGCCATTTCAACTCCTCCGTTTGTTGGCGGATTATACATCGGCAATGGCAATGTGACTCTGTTAAACCAAGGACCTTTCGTAATCGATCATGATCAAAAACTGAGTTCTCACGCAGTGGCCAATTACACGAACAAGCGTGGATTCTACGTGAATCTTTCCGCCAGACACGACAGTGGATTAGTAAGCGGATTCGCCGATCCCTCTGATGTGGCCAAGGACAAAGATTACTCCGACCTGCTGCCTTACGTGAATCTGCAAGGCAATCCGCCCCGAGTCCGTCCGCGTACGATTGTGGATGTGGTGCTGGGGTATGAACGCATTGTGAATGAGCGCAAAAACTGGGACGTCAATCTACAAGTCTCCAACATCGGAAACCAAACAGCACTGTACAATTTCCAATCAGCCTTCGTAGGCACCAGGGTAGTGCAACCGCGCACCGCCGGCGTTCGTTTGCGTTTCTTCTTCTGAAACTTGAAAGGAAGTTGCAAGCTACAACTCGCGAAATCCGGGACGGGGGTTCAATTCGCTTGCGTATCTTCCGTAAGTAGGACACTTTCAAGAGAATTGCAGCCCCGTCCTGGATTTCGCAGGCCAAGCACATCCTAACCCAAATCCGTTTTTGGGTTTAGAACGTCAACCCAACCAAGACCTCAAACTGCGACTTAGAATTTAAGAGGGAAACTGGATTCACTAGAAACTTTGCGTCCCCCCAGCGAGTCCATCGAATTTCCGGCGACAATCGAACTTTGATTATCTTCGCTTCCACGCCTGCACCCATCACAAATCCGCGGCGCGACTTATCCACACCTTGATTTGTCGCAAACTTGGTAATTTCTCCAAGGCTCTGAAACGATACACCACCTTCCACAAACGGCCTGGTAAGCAAACCAGGCATTCTGTATTTTGCCAGTAAGGGAAGTTCCCAATTGCTGGCGGTCGATGTACCATTTACCAATTTGTGACGCTTGTACAGCGCATCAATCTGAACACTTAGCCCCAAAGGTAAACGGACCTCCAAGGTTGGCCCAATCGTAAAGCGGGAGGTCTGAACCTTTTGCAGCGAAAATTGTTTTACAAAATCGAAACTGTCGGTCAGTGGAATTCCGCCGCGAATTCCGTAGCCGATGTTCTGCGCGCCGACTTGGGCGGCCGCCAGAAGCGTCAAAACAAAAAGTTGCTTCATTGTTTTAGTGTAACTCCCTTCCCTAATTGAGTTCAGACGCAATACCTTCGAAATAGTATTGTTTGACGGAATTATCTGAGGAGAACTGTTGCCCTCTGCCACGACTATTATTTGTGGCCACAACTCTTCTGCCTTTGGTGTTTCGCTCAGCAGTGGCGCGCGAAACGACTGATGATTGCGCTCAGCGTATTCAGCTGAGAACTGCGTTCCGCAACGC
>JAYUSZ010000151.1:0-4857 GCA_043755435.1 Bryobacterales bacterium
TGCTCTTTTGCCAGTAGCCATTTCAAAGAGCAATAGCCCTAGCGCGTAAAGATCCGTGCGCGCGTCGCACTCCTTGCCCTCGAGTTGCTCCGGAGCCATGTAGGCTGGCGTACCCATGACCACGTTGCTTGCGGTCAGGTCGGCGTCGTGCCGCGATTTCGCCAACCCGAAATCCAGCACCTTCACACCGGACTTGGCGATCATGATGTTTCCCGGCTTCAGGTCCCGATGAGTGATTCCTTTGGCGTGGGCGGCCGCCAGTGCATCCGCCATCTGCGCACCACAGCGAAGCGTTTCTTCGAGCGATAGTTTGCCCCGCTTCAGGCGGACCGCCAGGGTTTCCCCCTCGCACAGTTCCATCACCAGATAATTCGTCCCGACGTCATACAGCGTGCAAATGTGGGGATGGTGCAACGATGAGATCGCCCGCGCCTCACGGTTGAATCGTTCGCTGAATTGTTCTTGAGAGATCTTGATTGCGACCGCACGTCCAAGCCGGGTATCCACAGCGCGAAACACTTCGCCCATGCCGCCTTTGCCCAATGGTCCTTCGATTCGGCAAGGCCCCAGCCGGGTTCCTGGAGTCAGCGCCGTTACCGTAGAATCCGCGCCCGTGTGCCCGATAGCCCCATCCCAGGCCGGCGGTCCGAAGGACTTGGCTTCGTTAAGTCTTGCGCGAGCAGCAACTCGACCTCGCGTCGTAGTTCGGCATCTTCTGCGCATGCCTCCGCAAGAAACGCCGCACGCTCCCCGGTCGCTCGCTGCAAGGCTGCGTTGTGGATGCGTTCGATCTCTTCCCAGCGGGAGGGAGTCATCAGCGCCTCACCTCGCCCTTACCCAGACTCGAGAGGATTTCGTTCGGACCGAGTTTATCGCCTGGAGAGAGTGCCATCTTTGTGTCAGCGTTTAGTTTATACGATCGGAGGCGGTTCGCGCCTGGGTTACGGCGCATCCGGAAGTTGGCCGCCCTGGTCGCGGCGGCGCTACACGGAAGCGGCACCGCGGGGACGCAACCATGCCGAGGGATAGTCCTATGGGCTCATCAAGACGATGAACGGAGCGCGGCGGCCTGGCTTACGCGCTCCTCAATGTACATCGGATCGAAAGACCCTCATGCCTTGAAAATCCCCGCGCGTAGGGCGGAATATGCACTAGCGGAGAGCGCACTCTCTCCAGTTCAGGCTGAACCAGCACACCTTCAAAGCCTCAAACCGGAACACGATTTTGGCGACGCAGAATGCATAGCTTACACTCAAACTAATGCTAAACCATGGCTATGCGTACACCACAATCATCAGCAGCAAATACCATGGACAAACCCTGCTCACCCACTTGGCAAGCCTTTACCCTCACTCAACCTCACTAGCCTGGCAACAAAAACTGGACAATGGCGAAGTCACCCTAAACGGTGTCGCCGCCAACGGAAGCGAATCGGTCACTTTAGGCCAGACCCTAGTCTGGAACCGTCCACCCTGGAACGAACCAGACGCCCCTCAGCACTTCGAAGTCCTCTTCGAAGACCACCATCTGTTGGCCGTCAACAAACCCAGCGGCCTCGCCACCCTTCCCGGCGGCGGCTTCATGGAAAACACTCTCCTGCGTTTGGTGCAAAAGCAAACCCCCAACGCAAACCCCGTCCACCGGTTGGGCCGAGCCACCACCGGCATCGTCCTCTTCGCCAAGACACAGCAGGCGGCCTCTAATCTATTCGCAAAGTGGAACACACCCAAAATTCAAAAAATCTACCGGGCTCTGGCTCAAAACATTGCACAGCAGGACGCCTACGAAATCCTCACACCCATCGGCCTCGTACCGCACCCGCTCATCGGTTCCGTGTGGGCCGCCAGCCCAAGTGGCAAACGGTCAAAGTCATTGGCCAAGGTCATCTCACGCGGCGTTGGAAGCACTGGCACTAGTACCACAACATTTGAGGTAAGCCTATATTCGGGCCGCCCTCATCAAATCAGAATCCATCTGGCATCCATCGGCCATCCACTGGTAGGCGATCCCCTATATGGGTTAACCGGCCAGCCTCTTGAAAATCTCCCCGGTCTCCCCGGCGACGGAGGATATTTCCTGCACGCCCAATATTTGAAATTCCAGCACCCCATCACCGGAGGACAAATCAATCTTGAGGCAGCTTTGCCCTCTGGGTTCTCATAGTCTATGTGAGATTCCTAGAAGCCATTGGTCTTCGAAAGTCTCCGGCAAAATTCTTCGAGAATGTCGTTTTTCAGATTCGAAAGTTAGGAGACCAGAAAGTCTCGTTCTGAGCCTGTAATGGATATGCTCCTTACGCGCTCAGCACTTGGCTGCATCATCTTTGTGATCATTCTGCCAACCACTTGCAGTTAACATTTGGGTGATCACTCACCCCGCCGGACTGGCATGGCCCCAGTTCTTCACAAAAGCGCTTTAGGTACGGAAATCGTCTTAAAGTAACAAATCCATGCAAAGCTTTTGCTGTTTCTCACGCGGATGAGTCTCAACTACCTTGAAAAATAGAATGCCTTCGCCGCGAATTTGCGACTGTGTTGGTTAAAACGGCCAATTTGTCGTGCTCGACCAATTTGTCCATCCGAGACTTGGGGCCCGCTTCATAAGGGCCGCTTTGTGATATCCTGCTGCCATCGCGATCAGTAAGTAGGCGAGGCCCCTCTTGGCAACCATATACAAAATGACACAGTATCCAACCTACGCATGCACTTCGGCAGTCGTTTTCCTGGCGATCGGGCTTTGCCACGCACAGTCCCAAACGCCTCGCGACTCATCCTGGCAAAAAGAAACAGAAAATCGGCTGAAGGCGATTTACGAACGCGGTGAGTTTCGTCCTCCCAGCTTAAGGGCTGAATGGCTTCCCGATAATTCAGCATACACAGTGCAGAAGCTTGATTCCTCAACCGGAAAGATGACTAGTACGACATTCGACGTTCGTACGGGACAGCGCATCGAGACAACGCGTGGGCAAGAAGAGCGATTAGAGCATGGGCGGCTTCTGTCGCCGGACGGAAAACGTGTACTGGAGTTCAAAGATCGAGATCTTTTCGTGCGCGATCTGAAAAGCAGCCTGCGAACTCAATTGACCAAGCGTCCGGCCGAACGGGATGTTCGCTATTACAACCCGGTTTGGAGTCCCGATGGGAAGCGTATCGTGTTTGTTGAGTCCGATGCAACCAACGTGCGGCAGCGATCAATGCTGGTGCCGGATGACCCCTCCTATCCAGGGGTCCGGACTAACCGGTTCGCCAGAGTCGGTGAAGAAATCCAAAAAATTCGAATCGCTGTGGTTGATTCCGATGGCAGCAGCCTAAATTGGTTGCCCATCGAATCGCCGAAAGACGGCATCTACCTGGGGCAGGTCGATTGGGCTGGAAATTCGGAAGAAGTTCTGGTGGAAAAGTTCAGCCGCTTCCGCAATGAACGCGAGTTTCTTCTGGCGAAGACCAATGGCGAAGTAAAGCGGATCTATCAAGAATCGAATAAGGCCTGGGTGGAGTCGAGTCAGGGAAAGAACTCCGGGCTGGCGTGGATCCAAGGTGGCAAGGCCTTCGTCGTCGTCAGCGAGAAAGACGGATGGCGGCATGCGTTCGTGGGGTCCCGTGCCGGCAAGGAGCTTTTCTTGCTGACTCCTGGCGACTACGACATGATTGATCGCGGAGCAATTGATGAAGCCGGAGGCTGGTACTATTTCCATGCCTCTCCGCACAATGGAACTCAAAAGTATCTGTACCGTGTGCCTCTGGATGGATCTGGCAAACTGGAGCGTATCTCTCCCCCAAATCAGTCCGGCACACATAGCTACATTTTCTCGCCCGATACGAAGTGGGCCTTTCACCAGTTCTCCTCGCTCGATTCCCCACCGCGCTTCGAGCTTGTCGCAATGCCGGAGCACCAAGTGGTCCGAGTGCTGGAAGACAACAGTAAACTTCGCGAGAAGATGAAGGAAGTCTCATCCCGTCCCACCGAGTTTCTACAACTCGATATTGACCAGGGAATCACCATGGACGCTTGGATGATCAAGCCGAAAGACTTCGATTCGTCAAAGAAGTATCCCGTCTTCATCTATGTTTACGGCGAGCCCCACGCCCAAACGGTATTAGATGAGTGGGGAGCGTCCCACATAGACTTCCATCGCGTGGTCGCCGATCTCGGATATCTGGTCGTATCGATTGACAACCGTGGCACCCCCGCGCCGAAGGGAGCTGCCTGGCGGCGTTCAATTTTCGGCAGTCTGGGGCCACTATCTACCGATGAGCAAGAGGCCGGACTCAAGCAGTTGGCGAGCACGCGTCCGTATGTCGATCTGACTCGGGTGGGAATCTGGGGGTGGAGCGGCGGCGGTTCGAATACTCTGAACGCTATGTTCCGCAAGCCCGATAGTTATCACGTGGGTATTGCCGTAGTCCCCAAGCCTCAACCCCATCTTTACAACGCCTGGTTCCAGGAGATCTTTATGCGAACCCGCGAAGTGAATCCCGACGGTTATCAGCGAGCGGCTCCCATTAACTTTGCTGAAGGTCTCAAGGGCAAACTGCTGATGGTCACCGGCTCTGGTGAAACGAACACACACATCCAGATCATCGAGGGGCTGGTCGATCGGTTGATCGAACTCGGCAAGCCATTCGACTACGTGGTTTATCCCAACCGGGATCACGGCTTGCGCGAAGGCAACGGAACAACCGTCCACGTCAGAATGCTGATCATCCGATACCTGCTCCAACATCTTCCACCCGGACCCCAGTAGCGGACCGGTCATCGAAACTGCTCAGTTCACCACAGGTCTGGTTCTGAGCCAGCTTCCCGCTACTACAGAATCAGTTCACGTTGGATCTGGTGCGGAAGCTGTCCGGAACGGTT